>JBCDKT010000025.1 GCA_038746285.1 Bacteroidota bacterium | reverse complement strand
GTGCTGGAGGGGCGGTAGAGTGGGAGGAGTGGGAGGAGTGGGAGGAGTGGGAGGAGTGGGAGGAGTGGGAGGAGTGGGAGGAGTGGGAGGAGTGGGAGGAGTGGGAGGAGTGGGAGGAGTGGAAAGAAAAGCCGAGAAAGTTACTGACCCCGTTGCGCTCCGCGCCGACGCTCTTCCTTCCCCTTCCTCCCGTTCTCCCCATTCCTCCCACTCCGCGCCGAAGGCGCACTCCCGGATCAGCCCACCGCCTGCGCCGTTGGAGTCCTCGCCCTTCTCCCGCTGCCCCTCGCGCCATGTCCGACGACCTCGCGTTCGACCTGCTCAACAAGCTGCCGCTCGGCATCCTCGTCTACCACCTCGAAGACCCCGAGGACCCCGGCTCGCTCCGGCTCGTCCAGGCCAACAAGGCCGCCTCGGTCGCTCTCGGCTTCGACGTGCGGCCGGACCTCGGCAGGACGATCCGCGAGGCGTCGTCGCAGGCGCTGGGGACGGACCACGCGGCGGCGTACGCGAGCGTAGCCCTGACCGGCGAGGCGCGTGACCTCGGCGCGGTCGAGTACGGCGACGACCGGGTCGAGCGCGGCGTCTTCCGCGTGTGCGCGTTCCCGCTGAGGGGGCGGCGCGTCGGCGTCCTCTTCGAGGAGGTCAGCCGGCGGCAGAGCAACGAGCGGCGGCTCCGCCTGCTGACGAGCGCCGTCGAGAACGCCCGCGACTCCGTCGTCATCACCGACGCCCGGCTCGACGAGCCGGGGCCGGAGATCGTCTACGCCAACGCCGCCTTCACGCGGCTGACGGGCTACACCCTCGCCGAGGTCCTCGGGCGGAACCCGCGCTTCCTCCAGGGGCCGGAGACGGAGCGCGCCGTGCTCGACCGGCTGCGGGCGTGCCTGGAGGCGGGCGAGTCCTTCTCCGGCGAGACCTACAACTACCGCAAGGACGGCACCCCGTTCGTCATGGACTGGGAAATCGACGCCATCCGCGACAGCGGCGGCCGCGTCACCCACTGGGTGGCCACGCAGCGCGACGTCACCGAGCGCCGCCGCGCCGCGGCCCGGCTCGCCGAGCGGACCGACGACCTCGCCGGGTTCTCCGAGGACCTCAAGCTCCTCCACCGCATTACCACGACGCGCCACGAGACCGCCGCCGAGGCGTTCCAGGCCTACCTCCGCACCGGCTGCGAGATCTTCGAGATGCCCATCGGCATCCTCAGCGAGACGCCCGTCGTGGACGAGGCCACGGGCGAGCGGAGCTACCGCCTGCGCACGGTCGAGAGCCCCGTGCCGGAGGTCCACGCCGGGATCGAGATGCCGCTCCGGGAGTCGTTCTGCGACGCTGTCGTCGAGCGCGGGACGACGGTGAGCTACGCCGACGTGTCGGCCGAGGACGACAGCGTGACGTGCAAGGCTGCCCATGCCGAGCACGGCCTCCGCGCTTTCATCGGGACCCCGCTCGTCGTCGACGGCGCGCTCTTCGGGACACTGAACTTCGTCTCGCCCGAGCCGCGCCCCGAGGGCTTCGCCGCCCACGAACACGAGCTCGTCGAGGTCATGGCCGAGTCCGTCGTGCAGCTCCTCAGCCTGGAGCGCGCCGAGGCCGCCCGCCGCGAGGCCGACGCCCGCATCCGCTCGGTCGTCGAGACGGTCGAGGAGGGGCTGATGATGGTCGACGCCGAGGGGCGCGTGCTGATGAGCAACCCGGCGGCGCAGGAGATGCTCGGGCTCGACGAGCGCATGGTCTTCGAGCGCGTGGCGGGCCTCCCGCGCTGGCGCCTGCTCCGCGAGGACGGCTCGCGCTTCCCCGACGACGACCTGCCCGAGCGCGAGGTCCTCCGCACCGGCCGGCCGGTCAGCGGCGTCGTCCAGGGCGTGGTCAAGCCCAGCGGCGAGACGTGCTGGTACTCGGTCAACGCCCGCGCCGCCGACCGCGCCGCCGACGGGGCCGTCGTCTCGGTCGTGCTCTCGTTCAGCGACGTCACCGAGCAGCGCCAGGCCGAGGCCGACCTCCGCGAGTCCGAGGCGCAGCTCCAGAAGGCCCAGGAGATCGCCCACATCGGGAGCTGGCACTGGGACATCGAGTCGAACGACCTCACGTGGTCCGACGAGATGTTCCGCATCTTCGGGCTCGAGCCCGACGCCATCAAGCCGAAGCTCGACAGCGCCATCGAGCGCCTCCACCCCGACGACCGCGAGCCCATCCGGGTCCTCCTCGCCCGCACCCTCGAGCACAAGTCGAGCTACGAGATCAACCAGCGCGTCGTCCATCCCGACGGACGCCTCCGGCACATCCACGCGCTGGGCGCGACCGTGCTCGACGCCGGCGGCGAGGCGGTCGGGATCCAGGGCACGGCGCAGGACGTGACCGAGCAGGTCGAGGCCGAGGCTGCGCTCCAGCGCTACGCCGACCAACTCGAGGAGCGCAACGCTGAGCTCGAGCAGTTCGCCTACGTCGCCAGCCACGACCTCCAGGAGCCGCTGCGCATGGTGTCGAGCTTTCTCCAGCTCCTCCAGCGGCGCTACGGCGAGCAGCTCGACGACACCGCCGACGAGTACATCGCCTACGCCGTCGACGGGGCTAAGCGGATGCAGAAGCTCATCCAGGACCTCCTGGCCTACTCCCGCGTCGGCACGCGGGGCAAGGCGTTCCGCCCGATCGACATGAACGAGCTCGCCCGCACCGTGCAGACGGACCTCAGCCAGGCGCTCGCCGACCACGGGGCGACGGTCGAGGTCGGCACCCTGCCGACGGTCTCGGCCGACGAGACCCAGATGCGGCAGCTCCTCCAGAACCTCGTCGCGAACGCCGTCAAGTTCCGCGCCGAGGCCGCCCCGGTCGTCCGCGTCTCCGCCGACGAGGTCGAGGACGGCGGCCGCCGCGTGTGGCGCTTCGCCGTCGCCGACAACGGCATCGGCATCGAGCCGCAGCACGCCGAGCGCGTCTTCCAGATCTTCCAGCGCCTCCACACCCGCGACGAGTACGAGGGAACGGGGATCGGGCTCGCGATGTGCAAGAAGATCGTCGAGCGCCACGGCGGGCGCATCTGGTTCGAGTCCGCCCCGGACGCTGCTCAGAGCGCCACCGAGGGCACGACGTTCTACTTCACCCTGCCCACGTCTCCATTCCCTTCCGGCCGCACCGATGGTTGATGAAACCCCACGTCCTATCGAAATCCTCCTCGTCGAAGACAGCCCCGGCGATGTGACCCTGACCATCGAGGCGCTCCGCGACGCCAAGGTGGCCAACAACCTCCATGTGGCCCGCGACGGCGAGGAGGCACTCCGCTTCCTCCGCAAAGAGCGCGAGTTCGAGGGCGTCCCCCGCCCCGACCTGATGCTGCTCGACCTGAACATGCCCAAGAAGAGCGGGCACGAGGTCCTGGCCGAGATGCGCGCCGACGACCGGTTCAAGAAGATCCCCGTCGTGGTGCTGACGACGTCGCAGAGTGAGGACGACGTGGCGGCCGTCTACAACCTCGCCGCCAACTGCTACGTCGCCAAGCCCGTCGACCTCGACCAGTTCCTCGAAGTCGTCCGCGCCATCGACGACTTCTGGCTCTCCCTCGTCAAACTGCCCTCGGAATGACGAACTGCGAATGCCGAATGACGAGTGGGCGCTGCGACAGGCCGCTCGACATTCGCCACTTGACACTCGGCATTTGACATGACCCGTATCCTGCTGGTCGAGGACAACCCCGGCGACGCCGTCATCTTCCGCGAGACGCTGGACGGCAGCGAGCTGGACTACGACCTCGTCCACGCCCAGCGCCTCGGCGAGGGCCTCGAGCACCTGGGCGGTGCGGCCTTCGACATCCTGATGGTCGACCTCTCGCTGCCCGACGCGCAGGGGATGGAGACCGTCGGCCAGGTCCGCGACGCTGCCCCCGACGTGCCGCTGATCGTGCTGACCGGCCTGGACGACGCGGCCTCGGCCGCCGAGGCCAAGCGCCTCGGGGCCGTGGACTACCTCGTCAAGTGGTACGTCGACAGCACCTCGCTGGCACGCTACATCCGCTACGCGATCGCGCAGTACGAGATAGAGCGAAAGCGTGCTGCGGACGAGACGGTCGCAGAACCTAGCCCGGCCCCGCCGCCGGCCGCCGAGGAGCCCGAAGCCGAGCGTCCGCCCCCGGACCCGCTCCCCGAGCCCGGCACGCCGGAGCCGGCGGATCCGCTGGCCGGCCCGTCGACGCCGCAGGCCGACGGGCTGCTGCGCGGCGCGGCCGAGTGCGCCCTCGCCTTCGCCGAGCGCTCCGAGCGTCGCAGCGCGTGGATGGCCGACGTGCTGCGCTCGGCGCTCGACCTGCACCGGGTGGCGGCGGGCGAAGTCGGGGTCCAGCCGGAGGGCGTGGACGTGCTCGACCTCGCGCGGCAGGCCGCCGCGGCGCAGCGAGGCCTGGCCATGCAGTGCGGCGTCCCGCTCCACGTAGACTCGGAGCGCAAAAAGGTCATGGCGCAGGCGGACCGCAACCTCGTCACCGGCACGCTGCGCCGCCTCGTGGTCGATGCCTTGCAGGCGGCCGACGCGGCCGGCGTCGAACTCCGCGTCGGCGTCGAGGGGCCGCAGGCCGTCGTCGAGGCGGTGTGGACCGAGAGCCGGGCGTCGCTCGACGCCGCCGCCGACTGCGTCGCGCTCGGCCGCAGCGTGGTCGAGCAGACCATGCGCCTGGCCGGCGGCGAGGCGCTGCGCCAGGGCGACGCCAGCGGCCGCCACGTCCTCACCCTCCGGCTGCCGGGGCCGGCATGAGCGCACCCGCCCAGCCGCGCCGCGCGGCGCTCCTCGTCTTCGCCAAGCAGCCCGAGCCGGGGGCCGTCAAGACCCGGCTGACGGCCCTCCTGACGCCGGGCGAAGCGGCCGATCTCTACGCAGCCTTCCTCTTCGACAGTCTCGACGCCTACCGGCACCTGGCGGAGACCGTGCCGCTCGACGTGCGGCTCTACCTCGCCCCGTCGGCCCGCCCCGCGCCCGAAGGCTTTGCCCCCGACGGGGCCTCCGTCCACGCACAGCGCGGCGACGGCCTGGGTGCTCGGATGCTGAGCGCCTTCGTCGAGACCTTCGTCGCGGGCTACGAGCGCGTCGCCGTGATCGGGACCGACCACCCGACGCTGCCCCTCGCGTTCGTCGCACGCGCGTTCGAGGAGCTGGCCGCGCCGCTCTCCGTCGTCCTCGGGCCGAGCGACGACGGCGGGTACTACCTCCTCGGGATGAACGAGGTCTACCCGCAGCTCTTCCAGGACATGACCTACAGCCACCCCCATGTCTTCGCCGAGACCCTGGACCGGGCGCAGGCTACGGGGGCGGCCGTCAGCGTGCTCCCTCCGTGGTACGACGTGGACACGCCCGACGCGCTCGGCCGCCTCGCCGCCGACCTCGCGGACGGGGAGGCCGCGCACGCGCCACGCAGAACCCGTGAACTCCTCGCCATCCTTTGCGAGAAATACGAAGCGCTAGTGTAGATTGCCAGCGTTAACCCGTCCTGCGCCCGTGCCGATAGGTTGAATCTCCAAGCCTTTGCCCCTCCTATGCACACCGTAACCGCTCCGACCCAGCAGTCGCTCGCCAACGGCGGCGGCAAGCTCAAGACCCTCGAACAGTTCATCCTCGAGCGCCAGAGCGACGTGCCCGGTTCGACGGGGCAGTTCTCGCGCCTGATCCGCGACATTGCCCTCGCGGCGAAGATCGTGGACCGCGACGTGCGCAAGGCCGGCCTCGTGGACATCTTCGGCGAGGCCGGGGGCGAGAACGCGACTGGCGACACCCAGAAGAAGCTCGACGTGCTCGCCCACGACGAGTTCGTCCGGGCGCTTCGGCGCGGCGGCGAGGTCTGCATGATCGGCTCCGAGGAGCACGACGAGGCC
Organism: Bacteroidota bacterium; assembly: GCA_038746285.1. Lineage (NCBI taxonomy): Bacteria > Pseudomonadati > Bacteroidota > Bacteroidota bacterium. Next base: position 49,824 of record JBCDKT010000025.1, on the reverse strand, counting down.
ATCCCGATCCGCACCGCCGGCCACTCTGGCCGCTACATCGTGCTCATGGACCCGCTCGACGGCTCCTCGAACGTTGACGTCAACGTCTCGATCGGGACCATCTTCTCGATCTACCGCCTCCCCGAGGGCTGCGAGGAGCCGACGACCGAGCACTGCCTCCAGCCGGGCCGCGACCAGGTCGCCGCCGGCTACGTCGTCTATGGCTCCTCGACGATGCTCGTCTACACGACCGGGGCGGGCGTCAACGGCTTCACGCTCGACCCCTCCATCGGCGAGTTCCTGCTGTCGCACCCCAGCATCCAGACCCCGGACACGGGGCGCATCTACTCTATCAACGAGGGCAACTACCGCTCGTGGGAGGCCGGGACGAAGGACTACATCAAGTGGCTCCAGATCGAGGACGAAGCCACGGAGCGCCCCTACACCTCGCGCTACATCGGCTCCTTCGTCGCTGATTTCCACCGCAACCTCCTCAAGGGCGGCATCTACATCTACCCAGCCAACGTGCGCGACCCGCGCGGCAAGCTCCGCCTGATGTACGAGGCCAACCCGATGGCCTTCATCGTCGAGCAGGCCGGCGGCCGCGCCTCGACGGGCACCCAGCCGATCCTCGACGTGAAGCCGGAGATGCTGCACCAGCGCACCCCGGTCTACATCGGCAGCGCCGACATGGTGGAGATGGCCGAGGACTTCGTCGCCGGCCGCCGCACGCTGAAGGGGTGAAAGAGCGGATGAGCGGACGCGGGAAAGAGCGAAAAAGGGCATGGAGACCACGGTTCTGCCTGATCCTCTTCCGCTCTTCCGTTCTTCCGCTCTTTCTCGCTTGCCCCGCCCTCGCCCAGCCTGCCGACTCGACGATGAGGCAGGCAGAGCCGGCGGCCCCTGCCACCGTCGAGGTGCCGTTCGAGCGGCAGCCGGGGGAGCGCGGGACGCTGCGCGTCACCAAGACGCTCGCCGAGCGGGAGGACGGCCTCCTCGCCGACAGCCTCAGCGGCGCGTGGCTGGTCGAGACGCGGGTGCTCGCGGCCCGGCCGCGCGGGTACACGCTCGCCTGGACCTACCGCGCCGAGGACACGGGGGCCGCACCGGGCAGCCTTGCCCGCCGCGCCATCCGCTTCGACCTCCGGACGAACACGCTCGAAGGCGTCCCCATCGTCTTCCGCACCGACCGCACCGGGCAGCCGTACGAGATCGCCAACGGCGACAGCCTCCGTGCGGCACTCGACCGGGCGCTCCGCCGGCTCGCCCCGCGCCTCGCTCCGGAGCAGCGCCCCGCCCTCGACGTGGTCCGCGCCACCGCCGCCACCGACGACGGGCTGGAGAACCTGCTCCTCGCCGATGCCGAGCGTTTCTACCTCGCCTCCGGCGGGCGCTACCCCCCTGGGCGCGCCCTCACGTCGCGCTCGCTGCTGCCCAACCCGTTCGGAGGCGCGCCGATTCCGGCCGTGACCAGTTTCCGCCTGAGCACGCCGGCGGCGGCCGACTCCGTGCTCACCGTGCGCTGGCAGCAGACGCCCGACGCCGGAGCCCTCGCCCGCGTGATCATCAACCTCCTGCGCGAAGTCGCACCGGGCAGTCCTCGTCTCTCTCCCGACGAGATCGCTCAGCGGTTCGGGGTGGAGGAGGAGGCGACGTACCGCGTGGAGCAGAGGCGAGGCACCGTGCTCGGCGTGGACTACCGGAAGACCGTGCGCTTCGGCGGCCGGCTCCGCACGGAGCGCACGGCGATGGAGGCGTTGCCGAAACGAACCCCAGGCTGAGCGCGCCGTATCGCCTACCTTCCCAGCGCATCATGACGCAGATACTGAAGCAGGCTATCGAAGAGATAGCGACCTTGCCGGAGGACCGGCAGGAAATGCTGGCGCATCGCATCCTGGTCCATGTCGAGGAAGAGCGGCGCAAGGAAGCCGACCTGCTGGCTGCCCTAGACGTTGGGCTGAATCAGCTCGACCGAGGAGAGTCTGGACCTGTAGACTTCGAGGAGGTCAAGCGCCGAGGCCGAGAGCGGCTGGCGAACCGGCAAGCGGCGGCAGACTGATGGCGCGCCTGAGCTTCGCCGACCAAGCCCGCCTCGATGTCGACGACATCTAGTTCCACATCGCCGAGCGCAATCCTGCCGCTGCCGACCGGTTCGTCGACGAGGTACGCGACAAGTGCTGGATGCTCGCAGAGAACCCGCTGCTCGGCCAGTCGCAGGAGCACCGGCGGCCAGGACTGCGCAAAGGGCCGGTCGGGAGCTACCTGATCTTCTACCGAGCGACGAGGGACGGGGTCGAGGTGGCTCGCGTTCTACACGGCAGCCGAGACATCGACAGCTTGATCTGAACAACGAGCCAGGCAGCGTGAGGAGCGACCGGGGGAGGCTACAGGAAGACAGCAAACCCGACGGAGGCCGCGAGGAGCACCTCGCCGACGAGCGCGAGCCGAAGCTGCGCGAACGGAGCGCCGACCGCCGCTTCGGCTACGTTGATGTCGGGAAACTGCACGCCGGCCGAGGCGCTCGGCCCGAACCGCAGCCCGTCGTCGGCACCTTCGAACGACCCCTGGAACGCGTCGCACGCCGGGTCCCCGCCGCAGTCGAAGCCCGTCGTGACGTAGTACAGCGCGAGCCCGACCCCGCCGAACGGACGGAGGCCCTCGGCTCCCACCCGGGCGCTCAGTCCGGTCCTCGCCAGGAACCCGGACGCCGTCGCGTCGACGAGCGCCGTGTCCACCGCGTCGAGGAACACGTAGTCGACAGCGGGGCGGACCGAGAGCGCGAACGCGCCGCGCTCCAAGACCGGCACGTTCAGTTCGGCCCCCACAAGCGGGCCGGAGGCGCCAAAAGCGTAGCCAGCGTGCGGGACCGCGGCGAGCTGGGCGAGCGCGCCCGGCGCGCCGCACACGAGGCAGAGGAGCAAAAGGCGAAAGACGGACACGCCGGAAGATAAAGAAGCCCCGGCCCGCCGAAGCAGACCGGGGCGCTCGCGGAACGCAGCAGACACTAGTTGGCACCGAGCGGAATGCGAAGACCACCGAGGATGGAAATCGCGCTTCCATCGAGCAGGGTCAGGCGGCCCTGGACGTACGGCTCGCCAAAACCGAAGGCACCGGGGAAAGACACGCCGCCACCGAGGTTGAGGCCGAGATCACTGCTGCTGGCGTCGAAACCGCTGATGTCGCTGTCGACGGAGAAGATGCCGAAGGCCAGACCGGCGAACGCAAACGGAGCGATGGAGCCGTTCGGCGCGAACTTGGCCACTACGTCGCCATTGATCTGGATGTAGCTGGTGCTTACGCCCTCGAAGCCGAAGCCTCCGTCGAAGTCTTCCGTGAAGACGTACTCGACGCTCGGCGCGATGCTGAGGTCGAGGTTGCTGATCTCGAAGGGGGCCACGAACTCGCCTCCGACGCCGACGAGAAAGCCAAAGCCGCTTTCGATGTTGTAGCCGATGTAGGGCATCAGGACGAACTGAGCTTGGGCCTTTTGCGCCGTGAAGGGCAGAGCAACGGCGATGAGGAGGGCGAGGGCGAATGCTTTACGCATAGCGTATTCGGGGTTGGGTTGAACGAGGGGGGAGGGTGTCGCGTAGGGGGGTGAGTACCCCCGGTCCATCACGACAAAAATAAGCAAGGCAGGTCACTCAATGGCATCACCCCTTCACGTAGTAAGCAAAACAGCGGACCCTTCACACAACCCAGCTGTGTCCGCGGAAGCCCGGCCGTTCCTCACACCGTCACCATTGAGTTTGGACTTCGAAGGCTTCGGCGAGGAGACCTTTGCCGTGCTGGAGCGGCTGCGCGAGGAGCCGCACATCGGACAGTACCGGAAGGAGAAAGAGGCGATCAAGCAGTTCGTCACCGACCCCTTCAAGCGCTACCGCGACGACCTCGCCCTCAACTGGGTGATCCCGAACCGGCTGGGGTTCGAGACCGAGAAGAACGTCTTCAGCCGCCTCCTCAAGAATGACTTCGGGGCCGGCGGCTGCCACCACCACCTGTGGATGGCCTTCTACCGCCCGCCGCGCCGCCGCCTCTCCGACGTCCAACTCTCGCACGGCGTCTACCCCGACGGCTTCGCGTTCGGCCTCTACGCCGGCGAGTACGCCAAAGACCTCTTCGCGCAGGCGAAGGCGCGGATGCAGGCGCACCCCGAGCAGACGCTCGCGCTCATCAACGACCTCATCGAGCAGGGCTACACGTTCAGCTACGCCCCGACGGTGACCAAGAAGCAAACCTCGCCGAGCTTCGCCGAGCCGATAGACGCCCTCCCGGACGACCTGGGCCGGGCGAAGGGGCTGTGGATGCGGCGGAGGATGCCGCGCGAGGCTGTGCTCGAAGCCGGGCCGGACCTCGTGCGCCACGCCATCGGCGCGCAGGCGGAGCTGTGGCCGCTCTACGCGTGGTGGGCTGAGGGCGCATAGACGCAGTGAAGCACGCCAGGACGGGGTCTGCGTATCGGGTCGGCGGGGTCGAGGCAGCGGTCTCCTCGCCGTTGCATGGTTCAGTATGGCTCCTGTACCTTCCGCCGGGAGCCGCGCTCTCACTCATCCTGTTTCAAATTGACTCCCCTTACCCTCATGCGTCACGCTTCCAGCATGCTCCTCCTAGTCCTCGTCGTCGCGGCGACGGGTTGTTTCCACACCCGCGTCGAGACCGGTCTTCCGCCAGGGGCTGTGGGCTACGAAAACACCTTCGCGCCCAGTTTCCTCTTCGGGCTCGTCCCACCGCCGCCGGTTGACGGCGCGGCAGAGTGCCCGACGGGCGTCGCTATCGTCGAGAGCCAGATTAGCTTCCTCAATGGACTCGTTGCCGGGTTGACGTTCAACCTGTTCACGCCGATGACGATCAAGGTGACGTGCGCTGCCGGCGGTACGTCGGCAGCACCGGGTCAGACGCTTGACGTGGCTGCCGACGCCTCCGCGGAGGAGATCCGTAGTGTTATCGGGACTGCTGCCGATCAGGCCGTCGAGACCGGCAGCCCGGTCTACGTGCAGTTTACCCCCTAGCTCCGGCGATGGGGTGCGGCTCAACACTCCACGCGTAGGGGCGGCCCAACGGGCTGCCCCTACTTTTTTCTACCCCCGCTCATGGCGTACGTGCCCCATGTCTGACCTCGTACTGCGCGACCACGACGGCCCTGTCCTCACCCTCACCCTCAACCGCCCCGACAAGCGCAACGCGCTCAGCGCCGCCCTCGTTGGGGCGCTGGGCGACGCCCTTGCAGAGGCCGCCGCCGACGATGCGGTTCGTGTCGTTGTGCTGACGGGGGCGGGCAAAGTATTCTCCGCCGGGGCCGACCTCGCGGCACTGGAGGCGCTCCAGACGGCCTCGCCGATGGACAACCTCGCCGACAGCCAGCACCTCGCCGGCCTCTTCGAGGCGATCTACCGGCACCCGAAGCCGGTCATGGCGAAGGTCAACGGGCACGCGATCGCGGGCGGCTGCGGGCTCGCCGCGGTGTGCGACTTCGCCCTCGTCTCGGAGCGCGCCAAGCTGGGCTTCACCGAGGTGCGGATCGGGTTCGTCCCGGCCATCGTCTCCGTCTTCGTGCTCCGCAAGCTCGGCGAGGCGGCGGCGCGAGACCTGATGTTGCGCGGCCACCTCGTCACCGCAGCCGAGGCGGCCGCCGCCGGGCTCGTCACCCGGGCCGTTGCCGCGGACGACCTCGACGAGGCCGCGGGCACCCTCGCGCACGAGCTCGCGAGCCAGACCAGCGGGACCGCCGTCGCCCTCACCAAGCAGCTCCTCGCCGACGTGCCGGGGATGGGGCTTGCCGAAGCGCTCGGCCACGCCGCGAAGCTCAACGCCCTCGCCCGAGGCACCGATGACTGCAAGGCAGGAATCGCCGCGTTCCTCGGCAAGACGGACCCGCCGTGGCGAGTGGCAAAGGGAGGGTGAAGGAGTGCCCGGAGTGGAACACAGGGCCCCGAGTTGTTCGTTGAAGAAACCACAGCACAGTCAGCCCCAGCGCGGGGCCTCTTCTCACGAATTCTCTTCTACCATGTCTGAATCTGTCGCCACCCAAACCGCTCAACCTCAAACTGCGCACGCGCCCGAAGCCAGCGGGCAGGACAGCGGCCTTGAACTCAAAGCCTCCATGCACGCCCAGCCCATCCGCAAGGTCGGCGAGTACGAGGGCAACCCCATCGGCCTCAGCGAGGAAGCCTGCAAGGCTATCGCGCCGGAGTTGGACAAGCACCTCGCGGCCTACAACGTGCTCTACCACCAGTACCACAAGCACCACTGGCTCGTCGTGGGGCCGCAGTTCCGCGACCTCCACCTCTTCCTCGAAGAACACTACCAGAAGGTGCACGAGCACATGGACAAGGTGGCCGAGCGCCTGACCGTGCTCGGGTTCGTCCCGACATGTAGCCCCATCGAGCAGGAGAAGCTGAGCTACATCCGCCACGAGCCGGAAGGCCAGTTCCGCGTCCGCACGATGCTCGATCTCGACCTCGCCGCCGAGCGCAAGGTGAGCATCAGCCTCCGCGAGACCGTGAAGCTCTGCCTGGAGCACGGCGACTTCGGGACGAAAAAGCTCCTGGAGAAGATGCTCCAGCACGCCGAGGACCGGGCGCACCACCTCGAGCACTTCCTCGAAGAGGACAGCCTCGCCATCGGCCTGTTCCACGACGCGTCGGACCTCAAATAGACGCGCTCACGGCCCGAACAACCTGAGCGGGGCGGCCCTTCCGAGGCTGCCCCGCTTTTTGTGTCCCGGCCCCGCAGGGTCTCAGCCTGGTTCTGTGTAGGCCGCGATCCGGTCCACCTCGATGCGAAAGGGGCCATCCTGTCCGTCGTAGATGAACAGTTCGAGCACGGTGGCCCCCGCCGGGTCGAGCACCGCGCCCTCGACCGGGCGGCCGATGCTGGAGCCGCGGAAGGCGGTGAAGGGCAGCTTGGCCTCCTGCCAGGTCCCGTCGCTGGCCGCGGTCTCGAACGAGGCGCGGTAAGCAATCGGGAAGCCCCCGGCGCGCTCGCCCGTCTGAAGGCCGATTTCGTAGGTGCGCCCGTCGGCCCGGTAGCGGACGAGGATACCGTCGGCGTCGCCGAGCGCGAAACCGGCGGCACGGGTGCGGATGGAGGAGAAGCCGCCGCCGTTGGTGTTGGTGGACCCGGAGAAGACGAGGGTCGAGTCGGTGAAGGCGGGGCCGCCCTCAGAGCGGCCGCCCATCACGTTGTCGTTGACGATGCGCCAGCGGTCGGCCTGGTCGGGCTCGGAGAAGTCGATGAGGACGCGCGGTGCGGCGTCTTGGGCGGAGGCCATCGGGACGGAGGCGAAGAGGAGGGCAGCGAGGAGAAAGGTAGCGTACGGCATAGGAGTGACAGGGTATAGGAGCGAGAGGTAAACACCGGTGAAACTACCCGCGACGTGCGCCTAGTGTACACGGGAATGGAGCGCCCACATTTAACTGCCGGTCCACCGGGCGCTCGCCTATCTTGCAGCCCCACCCGAACCTGCCGCTCATGACTACCTACCGCGACGCCGGCGTCGACATCGCCGCCGGGGACGAGACCGTCGACCGCATCAAAGGCCTCGTCCGCCAGACCTTCACGCCGGGCGTGCTCGCCGACATCGGCGCGTTCGGCGGGTTCTTCGAGCTGCCGGCGGGCTACCGGCAGCCGGTGCTCGTCTCGTCGATCGACGGCGTCGGGACGAAGCTCAAGGTGGCCGTCCGCGCCGGGCGGCACGACACGGTGGGGCAGGACCTCGTCAACCACTGCGTCAACGACATCGCCGTCTGCGGGGCGCGCCCCCTGTTCTTCCTCGACTACCTCGGCACGGGGCGGCTCGACCCCGATGTGGCCGAGCAGATCGTCAGCGGGTTCGTCGCGGCGTGCGAGGCCAACGGCTGCGCACTCGTCGGCGGCGAGACGGCCGAGATGCCCGGCATCTACGACGTGGGCGACTACGACCTCGCCGGCTGCATCGTTGGGATCGTCGAGCGCGACGGGGTCCTCGACGGCAGCCGGGTCGAGGCGGGCGACGTGCTCCTCGCCCTCCCGTCGACGGGCCTCCACACGAACGGCTACTCCCTCGCCCGCGCCGTCCTCTTCGAGCATTTCGAGGTCACCGGCCGGCCCGGCGAACTGGGCGGGGAGAGCGTAGGCGAGGCGCTGCTGCGGGTCCACCGCTCCTACCTCGATGCGATCCAGGCCCTCATCGACCAAGACTTGGCCCACGGGTTCGCCCACGTCACGGGCGGCGGGATCGAGGGCAACACGCGCCGGGTCGTGCCAGACGGGCTGGGGCTGGATATCGACTGGAGCGCCTGGACGCGGCCTGCGATCTTCGAGTTGATCGGGCGGCTCGGCGAGGTGCCGGAGGAGGACCTGCGGAGCACCTTCAACCTCGGCGCGGGGCTGGTCGCGGTGGTCGCGCCGGATAGGAAAGACGAGGCCGTCGCCGTCTGGGAGGCGATGGGGGAGACGCCGTTCGAGATCGGTCGCATCACCGGGTAGGGGCGGGTCTGCAACCCGCCCGTACGACAACCCATCTTGCCATGTCGAATCTCGCTGACCAACCTATCGCGATGCTCGGGGCCGGGAGCTGGGGCACGGCGCTCGCGCACAGCCTCGCCGTCTTCGGCGGGCACGAGGTCCGGCTCTGGGCGCGGCGCCCCGAACTCGTCGAGACCGTCCGGCGCGAGCGGCGCAACCTCGAATACCTCCCCAACGCCGTCCTGCCTGAGCGCGTCGTAGTTACCTCGGACATCGACCAGGCCGTCGACGGGTGCGCGCTCGTCGTCGTTGCCACGCCCTCGCAGTCGGTGCGTGCGGTCGCTGGGTCGGTCGCGGGCGCGCTCGGGGCAGAGCACGCCGTCGTCTCCGTGGCCAAAGGCATTGAGATCGGGACGCTCCTGACGACGACCGGCGTGCTCCGCGAGGTGCTCCCCGCGGCCGACCCCGACCGGATCGGGGTGCTCTACGGCCCGAGCCATGCCGAGGAAGTCGGCGCGGGCAAACCGACGACCGTCGTGGTGGCGATGCCGGACGACGCCGTCGCCCACGGCGCCCAGCAGGCGTTCATGACCGACCGGCTGCGGGTCTACGTCAACGCCGACCTCGTCGGGGTCGAGATCGCGGGCTCGGTCAAGAACGTCATGGCCCTCGCCGCGGGGATGGCCGACGGGGTCGGGCTGGGCGACAACGCGAAGGCGGCGCTCGTCACGCGCGGCCTGGCCGAGATCAAGCGGCTCGGCCTCGCCCTCGGCGCGGACCCGCTGACCTTCGCCGGCCTCGCGGGCCTGGGCGACCTCATCGTGACCTGCTTCAGCCGCCACAGCCGCAACCGCTACTTCGGCGAGCAGATCGGGCGCGGACGCTCGCTCGGCGACGTGGAGCACGAGATGCGCATGGTCGCCGAGGGCGTCAAGACCACCAACTCGGCGAAGGCGCTCGCCGAGCGGCACGGGGTCGAGATGCCGATCACCGAGGCGGTCTACGACATCCTGTTCAACCACCTCCGGCCCGAGGACGCGGTCTACGAGCTGATGACGCGGGCGGCGAAGCGGGAGGACGCCCTGGCCGAGGTGGGGAAGGGGTGAGCGTGGAGGGCGTGGAGGGCGTCTCAAGGAAAGCCGAGAAAGGTACCGAAACCCTCGCGCTCCGCGCCGACGCCCTTACCCTCCCTGCCCCCCACGCTGAACTAACCCTCCGAGCCGAAACATCCCCCGGCCCCCGGCCATATCTCTGGCATGGACCTGTCCGACATCAAACGGTACGTCCGCCTCGGCGAGGGGCAGCACATCGAGTTCAAGCACCGCGCCCCGCGGCCGGAGCGGATCGCCAAGGAGATCATCGCGCTCGCCAACGCCCGCGGCGGCAAGCTCTTCGTCGGGGTCGAAGACGACGGGACGATTCGCGGGGTGCGCGACGTGGAAGAGGAGCGCTTCGCGTTCCAGCAGGCGCTCGAGACGCACTGCGACCCGCCGGTGGCGCACACGATGGAGCAGGTGCCGGTCACCCGCAAGCGCGAGGTGCTCGTGATCGACGTCCCCGAGAGCACCGAGAAGCCGCACTACCTCGTCGGTGCCCTGAACGGCAACGGGCGGGCGCGGACCCCCTACGTCCGCGTTGCCGACCAGAGCATCGAGGCCAGCCGCGAGGCGGTCCGGCTGATGAAGCACGAGCGCGCGCCCGGCGACGTCCGGTTCGAGTTCGGCGACAAGGAGCGGGTCCTGATGCGCTACCTCGACCGTCACGAGCAGATCACCGTTGAAGGCTTCGCCCGCCTCGTCGACATCCCGAAGCGCCGCGCCTCGCAGACGCTGGTTCTGCTCGCGAAGGCCAACCTCCTCCGGCTCCACCCGAGCGAGCAGGCCGATTACTTCACGCTCGCCTACGACGTGGAGTAAGACAGACGGTGGGGGAACATGGAGAGCGGGGAGGAGCCTTCGCAGGCTGGGCGAATCCGAACCCAATCCCTACACTCGTCGTCCCCGCGCAGGCGGGGACCCACAGGCGGAGCCAGTCGGTGGGTCCCGGATCGGGGTCCGGGATGACATATGCTTCCAGGATTGGAAGTCGTCACAAGCGGAACCGCAGCATTTGGAGCTTCGCTGATGGGTACTGTCGGAAGGGCCAGGCCTGGCCCGCAGTGCCCGCAGAACCGACAGGGTGTCGGAAACCGAACGCGCCGTTGCGTGTAGAGGAGACGAATCCTAGCCACCGAGCACGCGCGCCTCTTGCACCTCCCGCCCGCCGGAGCTAGTCTTCCGCGAAACCACTCGGACCCGCATGTCAACCTTCGCTCCCTCCAACACCTTCCTCCGCGCTGCTGCGATGCAGTGTAAAGGGATGTGTATGCCTTGCCGTGGCATGGAGGGGGACGCCTAGCGTCCGCGCGCGTTTCGTCGCACCACTGCACCCCCTCCAGCCATCCGGCCGGAGGGGTTTTCGTTTGCCCTGACGGCCGGTCCATCCCCGCACCGTCATGAGCACAGCCAATGGCCACGACCGGCCGCTCCGCTTCGAGACCCTCCAACTCCACGCCGGGCAGCGGCCCGACCCGGCGACCAACGCCCGGGCGGTCCCGATTTACCAGACGACCTCCTACACGTTCGACGACGCAAGCCACGCCGCGCGCCTGTTCGGGCTCGAAGAGTTCGGGAACATCTACACCCGGATCATGAACCCGACGACGGACGTGTTCGAGCAGCGGGTCGCCGCGCTCGAAGGCGGGGCCGCCGCGCTCGCTGTTGCCTCGGGCCAAGCCGCCCACACGCTCACGTTCGCCACGATCGCCCAGGCGGGCGACAACATCGTCGCCTCGAGCAAGCTCTACGGCGGGACCTACAATTTGCTCAAGGTCTCCCTCCGGCGGCTTGGCATCGAGACGCGGTTCGTCGAGGCCGAAGACGAGACGCCCGAGGCGTTCCTCGCCCTCGCCGACGATGACACCAAGGCCTTCTTCGTCGAAACCCTCGGCAACCCCGACCTCACGGTTCCCGACTTCCGCGCCCTTGCCGACGCTGCGCACGACCTCGGCGTCCCGCTGGTCGTCGACAGCACGTTCGGCGCGGGCGGCTACTTCGTCCAGCCGATCGAGCACGGCGCGGACATCGTCACCCACTCGGCGACGAAGTGGATCGGCGGGCACGGCAACTCGATTGGCGGCGTGATCGTGGACTCGGGCCGCTTCGACTGGCGGAATGGGCGGTTCCCGCTCTTCACCGAGCCCAGCGAGGCCTACCACGGGCTCGTCTTCTCGGACGTCTTCAACCCGGACAGCGACCTCGGCAACATCGGGTTCATCATCCGGGCGCGCGTCGAGGCGCTGCGCGACTTCGGCCCGGCGCTCTCGCCGATGAACGCGTTCCTGCTCCTCCAGGGTTTGGAGACGCTCTCGCTCCGCGCCGAGCGCCACGCCGAGAACGCCAACCGCCTCGCCGCCTGGCTCGACGCGCACGACGCGGTCGAGTGGGTGTGGCACCCGTCACTGGCCTCGCACCCGAGCCACGAGCGGGCGCAGCGCTACTTCCGGGACGACACCTTCGGTGCCGTCCTCAGCTTCGGCATTCGGGGTGGGAAGGAGGCTGGGCAGGCGTTCATCGAGGCCGTCGAACTGGCGAGCCACCTTGCCAACGTCGGCGACGCGAAGACGCTCGTGATCCACCCGGCGAGTACGACCCACCAGCAGCTCTCCGACCGCGAGCAGCGCGCGAGCGGCGTGACGCCCGAACTCGTCCGCGTCTCGGTCGGGCTGGAGCACATCGACGACATCCTCGCCGACTTCGCGCAGGCGTTCGAGAAAACCCTCGTCGCAGCCTGAGCGTGCGCTGCCCGCCTCGACGGGCAGCGCCTCCGTCCGGGTGGCGAAGTGGCTAACGCGGCGGTCTGCAACACCGCTACTCGCGGGTTCGATTCCCGCCCCGGACTCCACCAACCCTTCATCATGCTCCAATCCATCACGCTCGACGCCTCGTTCGTCACCGACGCCGGCGCGACCCTCGACCGACCGACGGTGACCTACGGCGCGTGGGGCCGCCTGAACGACGGGGCCGACAACGCCGTCGTCGTCTGCCACGCCCTCACCGGGAGCCCCGACGCGACCGACTGGTGGGGGCCGCTCATAGGTCCCGGCTGCGCGCTCGACACCGACCGGTACTTCGTGGTTTGCCTGAGCGCTCCGGGGTCGCCCTACGGCGCGCTCTCGCCGCGCGCGACGGACCCCGCGACAGGCCGGGACTACGGGAGCACGTTCCCGCGCTTCACCGTCCGCGACAGCGTCCGGCTCCACCGGGCGGCGCTCGACGCGCTCGGCGTCCGCGGCGTCGCGCTTGCCATTGGCGGCTCGCTCGGCGGGATGTTCGCGCTCGAATGGGGACGCTACCCTGGGTTCGTCCGCGCCGTCGCGCCGGTCGCGGTCGGGGTGCGGCACGAGGCGTGGGCGATTGGCTGGAACGAGGCGCAGCGGCAGGCCCTCTTCGCCGACGCCGCCTGGGCCGGGGGCGACTACGACCCGGCGACGCCGCCCCGCGCAGGCCTCGCCGCCGCTCGGGCTGTGGCGATGCTCTCGTACCGTTCGCCCGCCGCCTTCGCCGAGCGCCACGGACGACGGGCGATGCCCGATGACCCCGGTCTGTTCGCCGCGGCGAGCTACCTCCGCTACCAGGGTGCCAAGCTCGCCGACCGCTTCGACGCCGCCTGCTACGTCGCCCTCACCCACACGCTCGACAGCCACGACGCGACCCGGAGCGAGGGCGACGGCGGCCTCGCTGACATCACCGTGCCCGCGCTCGTCGTCGGGATCGACAGCGACGTGCTCTACCCGCTCGCCGAGCAGGAAGCACTCGCGGCGGCGCTCCCCGACGCCACGCTCGGCGTGGTCCGTTCGCCCTACGGCCACGACGCGTTTCTGATCGAGTTCGACCAGCTCGGCACCCTCCTCCGGCCGTGGGTCGAGCGCCACGCCGCCTCGCCCTCCACCGAAGCCCTGACCTCGTAGCCCCATGCCTCTCCACGTCCTCAAGTTCGGCGGTACCTCCGTCGGCGCCCCGACGGCGCTTTCGAACGCCGCCCAGATCGTCGCCCGCGCAGCGGCGGAGGCTCAGGTCGTGGTCGTCGTCTCGGCCGCGTCCGGCGTGACCGACACGCTCGCCCACGCCGTCGCCGCCCTCGACGGGACGGGGTCAGATGCCGGCCCGCACGTCGCGCGCGTGCGTGACCGCTACGCTCGGCTCGCGGCGGCTGCGCTCAGCCGCGACGGCCTCCGACGCTACGAGGTTGCCCTCGGCATCCACACCGCCGCCCTCGGCCGGGTGCTGAGAGAGGTCTCCGGCGAGTGCGCGACGTTCGCCCTCCGCGACGCCGCGCTCGCGGTCGGCGAGCGGCTCTCGGCTCCTCTCGTGGCGGCGCTGCTGAGCGAGACGAAGCTCGACGCGCAGCCCGTCGACGCCGCTCGGCTCGTTCGCACGGACGACCGCCACGGGGTGGCCTCGGTCGATGCCCTTGCGACGTACCCTGCACTGCGGGCCTGGCACCGAGCACTACGTCCCGGCGTCGTCCCCGTCGTGACCGGCTACCTCGGCAGCACCGACCGGGGCACCGTGACGACGCTCGGGCGCGGCGGGAGCGACTACACGGCCGGCCTCGTCGCCGCCGCGCTCGGGGCCGACCTGCTGGAGCGCTGGACCGACACCGACGGGCTCTACGACGACGACCCGAACCTCAACCCCGACGCCGCGCCGGTCCCCACGCTCCGCCTCGACGAGGCCGCCGCGCTCGCCCGTCAGGGCCGCCTCGGGATGCACCCCCGCGCGCTCGACCCGCTCGTCGGGACGGCCACGCGCGTCCGCGTCCGCTCCACCGCCGCCCCCGACGCGCCCGGCTCCTGGCTGCTACCAACCTCTGCCGACGCTTCGCCTGCCGACTCTCTGACTCCCGAACCCGCTCACGCTTCCACGCCATGACCTCGTCCGCCTCCGCTGACCTCTACCTCGCCGGCGTCGGTGCCGTCGGCACCGCGCTCCTGGGCCGCCTCGAGGCGCTCAGCGACGGCGCGCCCCGTCTCGTCGGTGCCTGCACCACACGCGGTGCGGTGTGGAACCCCGATGGCCTCGCGCCTGCCGCGCTCGCCGCAACCCCGTCGTGGGACGAGCCGACCGACTGGAATACCATCCTGCCGCGACTCGAAGAGGCCGCAGGCGGGGCGCGGCCGGTCGTGTTCGTCGACGCCACGAGCGATCCCGACGTGGGGCGGGCCTACCTCCGCCTGCTCGAAGCGGGCGTCCTCGTCGTCACGCCGAGCAAGCACGCCAACACGTTCGAGCAGGCCTACTTCGACGCGCTCCTCGCGGCGTCCGGCGGTGGCGTCCGCTACCGCTACGAGACGACGGTCGGGGCCGGCCTGCCCGTCGTCCAGCCCGTCCGCGACCTTCGGGCGAGCGGGGACCGGATCGAGGAGATCGTGTGCTCGCCCTCGGGGACGCTCACGTTTGTGTTCGACCGGCTGGGGCAGGGGGCGTCGTTCAGCGAGGCCGTCGTCGAAGCCCGGCAGCGCGGCTATGCCGAGCCCGACGTCCGCGACGACCTCTCGGGCGAGGACGTGGTGCGCAAGCTGATAATCCTCGCGCGGACGGCCGGCTACCGCGTCGAGCGGAGCGAGGTCGAGGTCGAGCCGCTCACCCCGCCTGCCCTCGCCGACGTGCCCGCCGCCGAGGTCCCCGACCGGCTCGCGGCCTACGACGCGGCCTGGTCCGACCGGGCAGCAGCGGCAGCAGCCGAAGGCCAAGTGCTGCGCTACGTCGGGCGGTTCGAGGACGGCCGGATCGCGGTCGGCGTCCGCGAGGTGCCGACGGACTCGGCGCTCGGGCAGCTCGCCGGGACCGACACGCTCTTCACGTTCCGCACCGAGCGCTACGGCGACGCCCCGATCACGATCTCCGGCCCGGGAGCTGGGGCCGACGTGACCGCAGGCGGGATCCTCGCCGACGTCCACACCGTCGTCGCGCAGGCACACGCAGCGCAGGAGCAGGTGGTACCGGCAGGCTGATCGACGCAGGCCGGGTAGCGATCGTCAGCGTTCCGTCATCCTAGACTCGATCCGGGACCCGTCAGGAGAGGCGTAGCGCGCCTGTGCGGCGGGAGGCCTCGGCCGGTTGAGTCCGTTTTTGCAAACTAGAAGCGGAGTGACACGGGTTGACACCCCCGGGTGGTATGTTGCGGTCGCCGCAGGAAGGCAACCGGTTGTCTGTTATTGTGAGATGACTTGACATCCGCTGTCTTGCCCGTAGGTTACACCGGGCACACTTCGCCCGCTCGTCGTCCGTCACCCGTAACTCGACCCTCCCGCCGTGCCCGTCGTCGACGTCATCCCCCTCCACGAGACCGCGAAAGAGCGCTACCTCAACTACGCGCTCTCGGTCATCACCAGCCGCGCGCTCCCCGACATCCGCGACGGCCTGAAGCCGGTCCAGCGCCGCATCCTCCACGCGATGCACAAGGACCTCCGCCTCACGCCCGACGCCCGCTTCCGCAAGAGCGCGACGGTCGTCGGCTCGGTGATGGGGCAGTACCACCCCCACGGCGACACGGCGATCTACGACGCCGCCGTCCGCATGGCGCAGCCGTTCAGCCTCCGCGCGCCGCTCGTCGACGGCCACGGCAACTTCGGCTCGCTCGACGGCGACAACCCGGCCGCGATGCGCTACACCGAGGCGCGGCTGACCCCGCTCGGCGCGTCGTTCTCGGAGGAGATCCGCAAGAAGACGGTCCCGTTCCGCCCGAACTACGACGGGACGCTCTTCGAGCCGGTCGTCCTCCCAGCGCAGTTCCCGAACCTGCTCGTCAACGGCGCGACCGGCATCGCGGTCGGGATGGCGACGAACATTCCGCCGCACAACCTCGGCGAGGTGATCGACGCCGCCATTTACCTCGTCGGCA
This sequence comes from Bacteroidota bacterium, assembly GCA_038746285.1. Classification (NCBI taxonomy): domain Bacteria; kingdom Pseudomonadati; phylum Bacteroidota; species Bacteroidota bacterium. The sequence continues at coordinate 33,456 of JBCDKT010000025.1, read as the reverse complement.
GCCCGAACGCGCGCATCTCGACGCTCGTCGAGAAGTTCATCCCGGCCCCAGACTTCCCGACCGGCGGGCGTATCCTCAACACGCCAGACGAACTCGTCTCGATCTACGAGAAGGGCGAGGGCGCGGTCGACCTCCGCGGCGGCTACGAGATGGAAGGCAAGGGTAAGGTGATCCTGACCTCGGTGCCCTACGGACTGGCAAAGGGCGACCTGATCGAGAAGATCGCCGACCACATCCGCACGGGCCGGGTCCCGCAGATCGTCGATATCCGCGACGAGAGCACGGACGAGGTGCGGGTCGTCCTCGAGATCAAGCGCGGCGCGGACGCCGAGGCCGCGCTCGCCTACCTCTTCAAGCACACGCCGCTCCAGACCCGCTTCCACGTCAACATGACGTGCCTCGTCCCGACCGAGAACCCGGAGGTCGCCGCGCCGAAAAAAGTCAACCTCCGCGAGGCGCTCCAGGCGTTCCTCGACTTCCGGTTCGAGGTGGTCGTCAAGCGGCTGCGGTACGACCTCGAGCTGCTCGAAAAGCGCATCCACATCCTCGAGGGCTTCGTCAAAATCTTCGACGCGCTCGACGAGGCGATCAAGCTCATCCGAAGCTCGAAGAACAAGGCCGACGCCGCGCAGCGCCTCATGCACCGCTTCGGGATCGACGACCTGCAGGCCGACGCGATCCTGGAGATCAAGCTCTACCGCCTCGCCCGGATGGAGGTCGACGCCATCCGCGCCGAACTCGCCGAGAAGGAGAAGGCCGCCGCTGCGCTCCGCACCCTCCTCGGCGACGAGAAGGGCCTGTGGACCCTCATCAAAAAAGAGCTGCGCGACCTCCGCAAGCAGTATGCGACCGATCGGCTCTCCGAAGTCATCGGTCCCGACGCGGTGCTGGAATACTCCGCCGAGGACTACATCACGAAGGAAGATGTCTACGTCATCGTGACGCGCGACGGGTGGGTCAAGCGCCAGCGCTCCTACACCGAGATGGGCGCGATCCGCGTCCGCGACGGCGACGAGGTGGCCTACGCCCTCGCCGGCTCGACGCGCGCCACCGTCGCCTTTTTCACGAGCGCAGGCCGCGTTTTCACCGCCCGCATCGACGACCTCCCGCAGACGACCGGCTACGGCGACCCGGTCCAGAAGTTTTTCGACTTCAGGGACAAGGAGCACGTCGTCGGCGTCGCTTCGCTCGACGAGCGCGTCCTGCCCACGCCGATCCCGGTGGGTGAGGCCGAGCCCGAACTCTTCGGCGGCGACGGTGCCCCGGCCGACCTCGACGTCGGCCCCTTCGGCGTCGCCCTCACGGACGACGGGATGGCGGTCCGCTTCACGCTCGACGCCTTCGCCGAGCCGTCGAACAAGAACGGCCGCGTGTTCATGCGGGTCGGCAAGGGGAGCCGGGTCGTCGGGGCGGCGGTCAGCCGGGGCGACGAGAACGTGTGCCTCGCCTCGCGCGAGGGCCGGGCGCTGATCTTCCCCGCGCCGCAGATCCCCGTCTTCAAGAGTGCCGCTAAAGGCGTCATCGCGATGCGGCTCGACGAGAAGGACCGCGTCCTCGGGTTCGTCCTCTCCGACGCCGCCCGCGAGGGCTTCGAGGTCGAGACCAACCGGGGCCGGACGGAGATCGTGCGGACGACCAAGTTTGAGGTCTCGAACCGGGGTAACAAGGGCAAGAACGTGATCCAGCGCGGCACGCTCCGCCGTGTCGTCCCGCCGCCGGTCGAGCTTCACCTGAACGGCCAATGAGTGACGAATGCCGAACGACGAGCGACGAGTTTCTGAACGGCCAAGGCCGCACCAGCGTACTCCGTACTCGACTATCCAGTGATCTTATGCCTACGGTCTCGATCCCACCTGCTGCCCGTGCGCTCCTCGACTCGCCTACGCTCCCGCGTCACCTCCGGGCGCTGCAGGAGACGATGGCTCAGGAAGCCGCCCGCCGCGAGCACTTTCTTGAGGCGCTGTCGCCGGACGAGAAGTCCGAGTTCATAAACGGAGAGGTGATTGTGCATTCCCCCGCCCGCCACCGCCATAACGATGTAACCGCTCGCCTCGTCGCGCTTCTCAAGCCGTACGTGACGCTCCACGACCTCGGGACGGTCGTAGCCGAAAAGGCGCTCATCTCGCTGACCCGCAACGACTACGAGCCGGACGTGTGCTTCTTCGGCCGAGAGAAGACATCGGAGATCACACCCGACACGCTCCGCTACCCCGCGCCCGACCTCGTGATCGAAGTGCTCAGCCCGAGCACCGAAGTGCGAGACCGCGGCGTCAAGCTCGAAGACTACGCCGCCCACGGCGTCGCCGAATACTGGCTGCTCGACCCCGACGCTGAGACGGCCGAGGTCTACGTCCTCGACGAGGAGAGCGAGACCTATGCGCTCCGGCTGAAGTCTGACCACGGCACGCTTGCCAGCGTCGCCGTCGAAGGCTTCGCCGTTCCCCTCCGCGCCGCCTTCGACGATGCCGAGAACCTCGCCGCCCTCCGCAGCCTCCTCGCTGCCTAAACCAACGACAGACGACCGACCACGCATGGCAGAAGTAGCAACCACCTACACCGGCAGAGACATTCAGGTCCTCGAAGGACTGGAGCCGGTCCGCCGCCGCCCCGGCATGTACATCGGCGGGACCGGCAAGGCGGGCCTCCACCACCTCGTCTGGGAGATCGTCGACAACGCCGTCGACGAGGCCACCAACGGCTACGCCTCGCAGATCGAGGTCGTCCTCCACCGCGACGGGCGGAGCCTGACCGTCACCGACAACGGGCGCGGCATCCCGGTCGACAAGCACCCGACGAAGAAGGTGCCGACGCTGGAGGTCATCCTGACGACGCTCCACGCAGGCGGCAAGTTCGACGGGGCGAGCTACATCACCTCCGGCGGCCTCCACGGCGTCGGCTCGTCGGTCGTCAACGCGCTCTCCGAAGAGCTCGTCGCCGAGGTCAAGCGCGACGGGACGCTCTACCGGCAGACCTACGAGCGCGGCGCGCCGACCTCGAAGCTGAAGCGCGTCCGCAAGAACGTCCGCGGCACCGGCACCAGCATCTTCTTCCGGCCCGACCCCGACATCTTCGAGACGGTCGTGCTCGACGCTGCGGTGATCGCCGAGACGCTCGAAGTCAAGACCTACCTCAACGCCGGGCTGAAGATCGTCTTCAAGGACGAGACGGCCGGCACGCGCCACGAGTTCGAGCACGAAGGCGGGATCGCGGAGTACCTCGAAAAGCTGATCGTCGACGACACGGCGCGGCCGGTCCATCCGGCGTCGTTCGTCGTTAGGCAAGACCTGGAGGAAGGCGGGCGGATCGAGGTCGCGCTCCACTGGACCGAGGCGCCGAAGGAGCGACTTCATTCGTTCGTCAACGGCATCCCGACGCGCTTCGGCGGCACGCACGAGCAGGGGATGAAGGACGCCGTCACGAAGTCAGTCCGGAACTACATGGACACCCACGACCTCGTCCCGAAAAAGCTCGACATCACCGCCGACGACATCCGCGAGGGGCTCTACGGGATCGTCAACCTCTTCATCGTCGAGCCGCAGTTCCAGGGCCAGACCAAAGAGCGCCTCAACAACCCCGAGGCGCGCGGTGTCGTGAGCGGTGCCCTCCGGGTTGACTTCGAGCAGTACCTGAACGCGCACCCGACCGTCGCCGAGGCGATCATCACCCGCGTCGTGCAGGCGGCGAAGGCGCGCGTGGCGAGCCGGACGGCGGCGCGGCAGGCCCGGCGGAAGTCCGCCGTCAGCCACCGCCTCAACCTCCCCGGTAAGCTCGCCGACTGCTCGTCGACCGACCCCGCCGAGAGCGAGCTGTTCATCGTCGAGGGCGACTCGGCCGGCGGCTCGGCCAAGCAGGGGCGCGACCGGAAAACGCAGGCGATCCTCCCGCTCCGCGGCAAGGTCCTCAACGCCGAGCAGGCGACGACGGCGAAGGTCAGCGCCAACAAGGAGCTGTCGAACATCGTCGACGCCCTCGGCTGCGGCCTCGGCGACGACCTCGACCCGGCGAAGCTGCGCTACCACAAGGTCATCCTCCTGATGGACGCCGACTCCGACGGGCACCACATCGCGACGCTCCTGCTGACGTTCTTCTACCGTTACCTCCGCCCGCTCATCGACGAGGGATACGTCTACATCGCGCAGCCGCCGCTCTACCGGATCGACGCCGGGAAGGAGACCTACTGGGCGCTCGACGAGGCCGACCGCGAGAAGATCCTCAAGAAGCTGACGAAGGGCCGCGCCAAGCCGGAGATCCAGCGGTTCAAGGGGCTCGGCGAGATGATGCCCGCGACCCTCAACGAGACCACGCTCGACCCCGCTTCGCGCCGCCTCCTCCAGGTCACGATCCCCGACGGCGAGAAGCTGGAGACCGAGACGACGATCTCGGACCTCATGGGCCGCGACGCCGCCCCGCGCTTCGCCTTCATCATGTCCAACGCCGCCGAGGTCGAAGAGCTTGACGTGTAGCAGAGGGCGCTTAGGCGTCCCGCGCTCGGTCAATCTCCTGAGCCTGCTTGACCAAATCCTCGAGCGATTCGTCACCGAGCCACTCGTGACGCTCCGCCGTGTAGTCGCCGTGCCCCGTCGCGTATTGGTTCAGGAAACGGATCGCGTCCACGACACCTAGCTCTCGCACGAGCGCGGCGTGCCCAGCGCGAATAATCTCGTAGAGGGGGCGCATCCGTAAGGTCATGAGTCAGCCTTGGTTGGAGAGCTAAACGTGTGACAGAGGTCCGTTATCTGGACCCTGGTCGGTCAAGGCTCCAAGCGAATACCCAAACTTCGCAGACGCCCCTCGAACGCCTCCGGCTCGTCCACGACAAGGCCGATACGGCGAACGCTCCGGGCGACCCCATAGGGGCCAGTCGCCTCAAGAGGCATGTGGAGTTCCACGACGTACTGGGGGCTGCCGACCGGGACGGTGCTGAGGTAGTCGTCACCGGGGGCCGGTTGCCGTGTCCGGCTGACGCCGGCGACATGCCTCCACGCTACAGCCAGGTCCCAACGCAGGCCGTAACGGAGGCGGAGTCCGTCGACCCCGAGTTCATGTGGACGACTACGCATGGCCCGGTAGTCTCCGATCAGCCAGATGATGCCGTAGAGCGAGAGCGCGGCGTGAGCGAACGCCGCCGTCTCGCTCCAGGCTTGAAGGAGAAGGTGGACTGCAACGAGTTCGACCGCAGCAACCATGAGTACGGCGGCGAATACAGCACCATACCCGCTTCGGCGGTGGTAAGCGAAGCTGTGCACCGGTGGCTCCGTGCGCCGGAATAAGAAGGCGTAGTGGAAAAGCGAGACCTCGTAAGCCAGCGCGCCCGCGACGGCTGGCACGTCGAACGCCCCCCGCAGCGCCTCCCTCACGCGGTCGTAGAAGTCACCTCCTGCCGCGCTCGCTTCCCGGTTCGCGCGGACAACGCGCCACGCCTTGTGGCCGACATATCCGACGAGCGCCAGCTCGACTGCCGGGAGCGCGTATCCGATGGCTCTCAGCACCGACTGGTGCTCCGCAGGAACGATGAGCGACGCCAACCCGAAACTGAGAAGGAAGACCGGGGCGAGCGTGATTGCTGGCCAACCCCGCCCACGGACCAGGACGACGTAGTAGAGGGCCGGGACGAGGATGACGAGGTCGGCCGTCATCCCCACGGCTACGGCACCCGGTGCGCTGGCCTGGGGCAGAACTTCAACGATGAAGAACGTGGCAGCGTAAACGGCGAGGAGCGGTGCTGCAAACCAGAGAGGAGATGTCAGCCGTCGGACGGTCATCGCTCAGCGTTCTAGTTCTGGAGAGTGTACATGACCAGTGACTGAGCAAAATAGCCACCTTACTTCTTCACAACAGCGAAGAAGCGATACGGCTCATCGGAATGGCAGAGGTGCCGCAAGCAGTTCGTGGTCTGGGCTTACCGCGTGACTTCCGAGCCGCTCACGACTCCGTCTCGATAAAGCCTCGGTTGCGCAGCAGGGCGTCCACGTTCGGCTCGCGGCCGCGGAAGCCGACGTAGGCGTCCATGGCGGGCTGCGTATCACCAGCCGAGAAGACATTTTCGTACAGCTTCTGCGCTAGCTCGGGGTCGAAGATGTCGCCGGCTTCTTCGAACGCGGCGAAGCCGTCGTTGTCGAGGACGCCCGCCCACAGGTAGCTGTAGTAGCCCGACGAGTAGCCCTCGCCCGCGAACGTGTGCAGGAAGTGCGTCGAGCGGTGGCGCATCGGGATGTCTTCCAGGTTCTCGCGGCTGGCCAGCACCTCGGTCTCGAACGCGTCGATCTCGAGGGAGGCCGGGTCGGTGTTCAGGTGGTAGGCGAGGTCGACGAAGCCCGAGTTCAGGAACTCGACCGTCGCAAAGCCTTGGTTGAACGTGGTCGCGCTGAGCACGCGCTCCAGAAGCGCGGCCGGCATCGGCTCGCCGGTCTCGTGGTGCAGGGCGAAGCGCTCCAGCACCTCGGGCTGCGACAGCCAGTGCTCGTAGATCTGCGCCGGGAACTCGACGAAGTCGCGGTCGACCGATGTGCCCGCGAGGGAGGGGTACTCGGTGTTGGAGAGCAGCCCGTGGAGGCCGTGGCCGAACTCGTGGAAGAGCGTCGTCGCGTCGGTGAACGATAGGAGGGCGGCCTCGCCCTCGGCGGGCTTGTTGTAGTTGCAGTTGTTGAGGATCAGCGGGAGTTCGCCGGTCAGCCCGTTCTGGGGGCGGAAGCTGGACATCCAGGCCCCACCGCGCTTGCCGGGACGGGCGAAGAAGTCGCCGTAGAAGATGCCCGCGATCTCGCCCTCGGCGTCGCGCATCTCCCACGTTCGCACGTCCGGGTGGTAGGTCGGGATGTCCTCGCGCTCGGTGAGGGTGATGCTGAAGAGTCGCTCCGCGACGTAGAACATCGCCTCGACCATGTTGTCGAGCTGGAGGTAGGCCTTGACCTCGCTCTCGTCCAGGTCGAAGCGCTCGGCGCGCACCTGCTGGGTGTAGTAGCGCCAGTCCCAGGGCTCGAGGTCGTGGTCGAGACCCGCCGCGGCGATGCGCGCCTCGATGTCGGCGGCTTCTTCGAGGGCGCGGTCGCGGGCGGGGTACCAGACCTGCTCCATCAGCGACATCGCCGCCACCGGCGTACCGGCCATCGTCCCGGCCGTGCGGTAATGGGCGAAGGTCTCGAAGCCGAGGAGGTTGGCCAGTTCGAGGCGCAGGGCCAGAATCTCGCGGATCGTGTCCTCGTTGTCGTTGTCGTTCGCGTTCGACCCGCGCTGGGTCCAGGCGCGCCAGGCCGTCTCGCGCTGCGCGCGGTTCGGGGAGGCCTGGAGGAACGGCTCCACGCTGGAGCGTGCCAGGGTGATGACGTGGCCCTCCATCTCGCGGTCGGCCGCCGCCCCGGCCGCGGCCGAGACGATGTAGTCCGGCAGGTCCGCCACGTCCTCTGCGCTCAGCTCCAGCGTCCAGGCTTCGCGGTCGGCCTGCTCGTTCTGGGCGAACTGGGTGTAGAGCCCGGCCAGCGACGAGCGGATCTCGGCGAAGCGCTCGCGGTCCGCGCCTTCGAGCTGGGCACCGGCACGGATGAAGTCCTCGTGCCTAGTCTCCAACAGGCGCATCTGCTGGGGCGCCAGCCCGAGCGTACCGCGCGCCTGGTAGAGTGCATCGATGCGCGCGAACAGGTCCGGGTTCAGCGTAATCGACGCGCTGTGCTCCGCCAGGCGCGGACTCATCTCGCGCTGAATGGCCCGGAGCTCGTCGTTCGAGGCCGAGCTGGTCAGGTTGAAGAACACCCGCGAGATCCGGCCCAGCTCGCGCCCCGCCTGCTGCATAGCCAGCATCGTGTTGTCGAAGGTCGCCGGCTCGGGGTTGGAAGCAATCGCCTCGATCTCGGCGGTGTGCTTGGACAGGGCCACGTCGTAGGCCGGCAGGAAATGCGATTCCTCAATCTCGTCCAGCGGCGGAGTGCCGAACGGCGTGTCCCACGCCGCCAGCAGCGGGTTATCATCGGCGACGACTGCAGCCGCTTCAGGTTTGGCCTCAGCAGGGGCCGGCTCGTTGTCTTGGGGCATGGAGGCTGCCGTGTGGGTAGTGAGGAAAAGAACCAGCAGGAGAATCGGCAGTCGGTCGGACTTCATCGGCTCGGGCGGTAGGGCTGGAGAACGGAAGGTGCGGTGGTGTTCAAGGTACGGTACGCCATCGCGTTTGGTGGGGTCACAGCCTGCCCACCGTCGCAGGGCGTACCACCGGTACGCCCCTACCTGTCGGCGTCGAATGCTGTCGGCGTCGAAGCGCTCGACGTCGAAGCCCTTGGCATGCAGGTCTGCTACCGTCTCTCTGAGTTCACTGTGCACCCTGCCGGCGTAGGGGCGTACGGCCGTACGCCCTACAGCGATTGAGGCGGAGCACCGTGCAGGCACCCTGCACCACCATCTCAGCGAACTGGTATGCGGAGTCACCTCGGCGGAAACTGACAGGCTGAGGCTGTGTTGAACCTCAACACACCTGACGACGCGACTATGCGTGATACTGTCTCGATCAGTCTACCTAAGGAGGTCAAAGCCGAGCTCGACGCTGCCGTCGAGCAAGAGGGACTCTCGCGCAGCGACCTCGTCCGGCAGGCGCTGCGCGACTACCTCTTTGTCCGACGCTTCCGGCAGCTTCGCGCCAGCATGATGAGCAGGGCGCAGGCGCAAGGCATTTTCACGGACGACGACGTGTTCGGCCGCGTCTCGTGAGAGTCACGCTCGACACGAACGTGCTGATCGCGGCCTTCATCGCTCGTGGCACATGCGCCGACTTACTGGAGCATCTCGTCCGCCACCACACGCCGGCTGCCTCGCCGTTCATCCTCGGCGAGTTCCGCGAGAAGCTGGCGGGGAAGTTCAAGATGCCCGAAGCCGAGGTCGATGAGGCCGCCGTGCTGCTGCGTACACGGCTGGAGATCACCGAGCCGGAGCCGCTGGCGGAGCCCGTCTGCCGCGACCCGGATGACGACGCCGTGCTAGCGGCTGCGAGAGGAAGCGCCTGCCTGGTTACAGGCGACAACGACCTGCTCGTCCTGCGACGGTTCGAAGGCCTTCCCATCCTGCGCCCGAGCGAGTTCTGGGCTTTCGAGGCGAAGACGGCCTGATCGTCAGCTGGGCAGGTAACCGGGCTGGGTCCACACGAAAGCGCCGCCCCTCGGCATGCGAGGAGCGGCGCTCAAGTGCGGCCGGGTCAGGTCAGCCTCCGTAGCGCTGGTACCACGCGTCCGCGCCGATGGGGTGGCCGTGCCGGTCGATGACCGACACCTCGGACGATAGGCCGTGCCCGCGCACGCGGATGCGGTCGCCGTCGAAGCTCGTGAAGCTCATCGACACCGGCTCGTTGAAGCAGGCGAGCTGCTCCTCCAGGATCGAGGCCGTGAGGCGCTCGCCCTGCCGCACCGACGCGAAGTAGTCGGTGTAGTAGTGCACCCCGGCCATGTTGCGGGCAATCGAGATGTTGGCGGCGAGCTTGTCGAGTTCGCCCTGCAGGGTGAGGTCGTGCGAGCCCGGCGCGCGCCGGATCGTGCTGCCGTTGCCGACATAGGCGTGGTTGAATCCGTAGGCTCCGCTGCCGCCCGGGCCGTCGCCCGCGTCGAGCGGCCACGGCAGCTCGTCGCCGCGCTCGTCGTACATCTCGAAAAACGCCTTGAGCACCGTCACGCAGGCCCCGGCGACGGTCGCGTGGCCGGCCCCGTAGGAGGGGTGCGTCGGCGAGCCTTCGGGGAAGGCCATCGGGAGGAGGTAGTTCTTCGCGTCGTCGATCACCGGGAGGTCGGCCGTGTTGCCGTTCGACGTGATGCGGTCTTGGGCATCCGGCTCCGCGTTCTTCGCAGCGATGGCCGAGAGGAGGTCCGCCGGCATCTTGCTGTGGAGCTCGGCGAGCGCGCTGCGGAGCGCGTCGTTCGGGATGCGCGCCGGGTCGTTAGCGTAGAGCGTGAGGAGCGCGGCGGCGACCTCGGGGCGGAGGCGGCGGTGGTGGAGCCACTTCTGGCGCCAGACCAGCTTGAGGGCGCGCGTGGCGACCTCGGCAACGAGGCTCAGGACGTGCGCCCCGCCGAAGCTGGCGAACGCCGAGCGCGTCCGGCTGAGCGTCTCCGGCATCCCGCGGTCGAACCCGAACGGCGCGCCGCCGGCGAGCATGAGGTTGCACGCGACCTGGTAGGCCTGGTAGAGCGCGTCGAAGTGGACGTAGGTGGCCACGTCGCGGGGCGTGGTGAGGAAGCGGCGCTCCGGCTGGAACTGGTCCTTGCCGTTGAAGTCGGCCCCGTTCTGGGCGTCGAGCCACGAGGCCCAGGTCTGGAGCCAGTCCACGCCGGCCTCGGCCACGGCGCTGCGCTGGTCGATGAAGGCGGAGCCGTAGAACACGTACCCGTCGTCGACCTCGATGGCGGTGCGCTTGCAGACCGACGGCTTGGACGGCCCGGTGTCGGGGCCGCGGTTACCGACGAGCATGAACTGCGAGAGCCACGGCCCGGCCTGGGACCCCGGCGTCGAGCCGCGGAAGAGCGTGTCCGGCCCGCCGAGCATGCGGCCGGCCCCGCTCGGGATGCCGGCCGTGTTGCCGTCGAACCACGACATGCTCCGCAGCGCGTCGGTCACCATCGTGCTGGCCGGGGTGCCGGCCTGGAGGTCCTCGAACGACTCGTCGCGGAGGAGCGCCATGCCGTATACCTCGGCGAGTTCGGCCGCAAACTCGTCACTGCCGAGGCGTGGGGCGGCGTCGACAGAGAGGGCGCCGGCGTCCGCTCCCTGGAGGTCGAAGGCGTGGCCGGTGAAGGGGCTGGTCAGCTTGCGGCGTCCCTCCGTGCCTGTGGTCCGGCGGGGGTGCGTGCCCTCCGGGAAGTTGTCGCCGGCCAGGACCCCCTCGAACCGGCGATGGTCCTGGCTGAGCAGGGCCTCGACGAAGTCGCGGTAGGCGTCGGGGTCGACGAAGCCATCGGCGTCGTGGGGTAGGCTCTTGTGATAGTTGGCCGCGAACGTGTCGCCGTAGGCGACCTCCTCGTCGTTGGCGTTCGTGCGGACGGCTCCGCGCTCTCCGGCGCGGCTGCCGGCGTGACGCCGGTGCTCGTAGGCAGCGTCGGCCCGGGGGGCGCGGTCCGGGTTGGGCGTTCCGATAACTCCACTCATGGGGAATACCTGTCTGAATTGTTTTGTAGGGATGACATTCTCCAAAAGGAGACGCCTACAGAACGCAAGCCGCGAGGTGGGGGGGACGCCCTGCTTTTCGTCAGGGAATAATCCCGACGTGTCGGGCGGCGGGCCCTGGGTCAGTCGAGCAGTCCCGTCACGAGTTCGGGGAAGAGGATGATCAGCAGCAGCCCAACGAGTTGGATGCCGATGAACGGGAGTACGCCCCGGTAGATGTCCGTCGTCTTGATCTCGGGCGGGGCGACGCCGCGGAGGTAGAACAGCGCGAACCCGAACGGCGGGGTGAGGAACGAGGTCTGGAGGTTCATCCCCACCATCACCCCGAACCACACGAGGTCGACCCCGAGGAGAGCGGCGGCGGGCGCGAGGAGCGGGATGATGATGAAGGCGATCTCGAAGAAGTCGATGAAGAAGCCGAGCACGAAGATCACGAGGTTCGCCACGACGAGCAGCCCGATCACGCCGCCGGGCAGGCTCGTGAGCAGGTCCTCGATCCAGAGGTCGCCGTAGAGGCCTCGGAAGACGAGTGCGAAGGCCGTGCTCCCGATCAGCAGAAAGACGACCATCGTCGTGAGGAGCGTCGTCGTCTTGGCCGTCTCCCACAGCGCCGACCGCGTCAGCCGCCGGTTGACGAGCGCGAGGAGGGTGGCGCCGACGGCCCCGAGCGCGCCGGCCTCGGTCGGGGTGGCGATGCCGGCGAAGATGCTACCGAGGACGACGACGATGAGGACCAGCGGCGGGAGCATCACCTTGAGGACGCGGCCGAGGAGCGCCGCCCCGCGCTCGCGGCGTGCCTCCGGCGGGAGGGCAGGCGTAGCCTCGGGCTTGAGGACGGAGACGCCGACGATGTAGAGCGCGTACAGCCCGGCCAGCAGCAGGCCGGGCATGAGGGCCCCGACAAAGAGGTCGCCGACGGACACCCCGAGCTGGTCGGCGAGGACGATCAGGACCACGCTCGGCGGGATGATCTGCCCGAGCGTGCCCGAGGCCGTGATGACGCCGGTCGAGAGCGCCGCGTCGTAGCCGTAGCGCTGCATCACCGGGAGCGAGATCATCCCCATCGCCACGACGCTCGCGCCGACCACGCCCGTCGCCGCCGCCAGGAGCGCGCCGACGAACACAACGGCGAAGGCCAGCCCGCCGCGCATGCGGCCGAAGAGCGCGCCGATCGTCGTCAGGAGGTCCTCGGCGAGGCGGCTCTTCTCCAGCATCGTCCCCATGAAGATGAAAAACGGGACCGCCAGCAGGATCGCGTTCGACATCACCCCGAACGTTCGGTCGCCGAGCGCGAGGAGGTAGGGCCAGTCGAAGAACCCGAACTCGACCCCGAGGAGGGCGAACCCGAGTGCGGTCCCGCCGAGGGCGAAGGCGACGGGGTAGCCGCTGAAGATCAGGAGCAGCGCCGCCGCGAACATCAGCGGCCCGAGGAGGTCGGCCGTCACGGGATTCGGGTGTGGGCGGGTGGGCGGGTGCGGGTATGGGGATGAGCATGCGGTGGGGATGAACCTACTCCCGCACTCCCAACCACCCGGACTCCCGGCCTCATCTCAGGCCCCCTCGGCTGCGTGGGACTCCGGCGGGGTGCTACCGCTCCGCAGGCGTGCCGCCACCTTGATGATCTCGGCGATGCCTTGCAGCAGGAGCAGCACGAACGCGACCGGGACGAGCGCCTTGACCGGGTAGCGCGGCAGCCCGCCGGGGTCGGGCGAGACCTCGCGCACGGCCCACGACTCGGCGACGCTCGGCCATGTCGCCCACAGCATCAGCCCGCAGAAGGGGAGCAGGAAGAGGAGCGTCCCGAGGAGGTCGGTCCAGGCCCGGCCCTGCGGCCCGAGGCGGCCGTAGAGCACGTCGACGCGGACGTGGTCGTTCTCGCGGAGCACCCACGCGGCGGCGAGCAGAAAGACCGCACTGAAGAGGTACCACTGGCCCTCCAGAAACGCGTTCGAGGTCAGCGACAGCCCGAGCGGCCGCCCGGCGTAGCGCAGGAGCGCCGTCAGCGCCCCGAGGCCGACGAGGGCGATCATCAGCCCGCACGCCACCTTGCCGATGGCGGCGTTGATCCGGTCGATGGCGCGGGCGAGGCGGAGCACGGAGGGCAGAGGACGGAAGACAGAGGACAGAAAACGGTAGGGGCTCAGAAAACTACCGAGGCCGCAGCGCTCCGCGCCAACCGCGTAGGGCCTCACCGTCCACTGTCCTCCGTCCGCTGTCTACCGGTCCAGCCCTAGCTCGATCCGCAGGTCGTCGATGGCACCGACGGCGACGCCGTCGACGTAGTTGTTGCGCTCGTCGTCGGCGTGGCCCTTGACCTTGACGAACTCGACCTCGTGGTTCGCTTTAAGCCGGAGGAGGTCTTCCCAGAGGTCGCGGTTCTTGACGGGCTTCTTGCCGGCGGTCTTCCAGCCGCGCCGCTGCCAGCCGTCGATCCACCCCTCGGCGAAGGCGTTGACGATGTAGGCGCTGTCGGTGTGGACGGCGACGCGGCAGGGCTCCCTCAGCGCCCGCAGCCCCTCGATTACCGCCACCAGTTCCATCCGGTTGTTGGTCGTCTCTGGCTCGGCACCTTTGAGGGTCTTCTCGTGCGGGCCAGACTGGAGGAGGACGCCCCAGCCGCCGGGCCCGGGGTTGCCGGAGCACGCGCCGTCGGTGTAGAGGACTACGTCTTTCAAGGAGATCGGGAGGAAGTGGGATACAAGGCGGTGCGTGAAACGTAAGGGTGCCCGCAGCGAAAAGGCGGAGCAGCGCGCCGTCACGCATCACGTTTCACGCATTACGCACTCCATGAAATTCGTCGACTACGTCACCATCTCCGTGCGCAGCGGGCGCGGCGGGCCGGGGGCGGCCACCTTCCGCCGCGCCAAGTACGAACCGAAGGGCGGCCCCGACGGTGGCGACGGCGGGACGGGCGGCTCCGTCGTTCTCGAAGCCGACAAGAACCTCTACACGCTCCTCGACCTCCGCTACAACCGCCACCACTTCGCCGGGCACGGGCAGCCCGGCGGCAAGGCCCAGAAGACCGGCAAGAGCGCCGACGACATCGTGCTCCGCGTCCCGCTCGGGACGGTCGCGCGCGACGGCGAGACGGACGCCCTCCTCGGCGAACTAATGGGCGATGGCGACCGCGTCGTGCTCGCGCAGGGCGGGCGCGGCGGCCTCGGGAACGTCCACTTCAAGAGCGCCACGAACCAGGCCCCAACGTATGCCCAGCCCGGCGAGCCGAACGAGGAGCGCGAGGTCACGCTCGAACTCAAGCTCCTCGCCGACGTCGGCCTCGTCGGGTTTCCGAACGCGGGCAAGAGTACGCTCGTCTCGACCCTCTCGGCGGCCAAGCCGAAGGTGGCCGACTACCCGTTCACGACGCTGGAGCCGAGCCTCGGGATGGTCTACCTCGGCGACCACCGCTCGTTCGTCATAGCCGACATCCCTGGCATCATCGAGGGCGCGAGCGACGGCAAGGGCCTCGGCCTCCGGTTCCTCAAGCACATCGAGCGCAACGCGGTTCTCCTCTTCGTCGTCCCCGCCGACGAAGACGACCCCGGCGCGCAGTACCGCACCCTCCTCGCCGAGGTTGAGGCGTTCAACGCCGACCTGCTCCGCAAGCCCCGCCTCGTCGCGCTCTCCAAGACTGACCTCCTCCCGGCCGATATGTTGGGCGCCTTCGTCGCCGACGCCCGCAGCGGCTTCCCGGACGACGTAGAGATGCTGCCCGTCTCCGCCGTCGCGCAGCGCGGACTGGACCGGCTGAAGGAGGCGCTTTGGAAGAGGGTGAACGAGGGCGTGGAAGGCAGGGAGAGAAAGGAGGAGAACGCCGGCTGAGAAGCATGACGCTGGAGCCCGTCACCCTCCCTGCCCTCCGTACCCTCCACGCTCCTATCTTGAATCTCTTCCGCTCTTCCTCGCCTGACCGTGGACCTCTTCGCCCGCACCGCGCCGACCGACGCCGACGAACTGCGCGCGCTCGTCGCGCTCTCGCTCGTGCCGGGCGTGGGGCCGGGGCGCATCCGGTCGCTGCTGGCGCACTTCGGCTCGGCGACGGAGGTGCTCGCGGCCCCGCCGCAGGCGCTGGCCCGGGTGGAGCGCGTCGGGCGCAAGACAGCCCAGGCCATTGCCCGGTTCGAGGGCGAGGCCGAGGTCGACGAGCAGTTCGAACGCGCCGAGCGGATCGGGGCAGCGTTGGTCCCGCTGTGGGACGCGCGCTACCCGTCGCTCCTCCGGCAGATTTACGACCCACCCGCCGTCCTCTGGCTGCGCGGCGACCTGGTACCCCAAGACGAGCGCGCTGTCGCCATCGTCGGGACGCGGCGGGCGACGGCCTACGGCAAGCGCGTCGCGCAGGACTTCGCCTTCGAACTCGCGCGGCGCGGGTTCACCGTCGTCAGCGGCCTCGCCTACGGGATCGACGCGGCGGCGCACCGGGGGGCGCTCGACGCCGGGGGCCGGACGCTCGCCATCCTCGGCTCCGGCGTGGACCGCATCTACCCGGCCAAGCACAAAGCCCTCGCCGAGCAGATCACGGGGCAGGGTGGTGTGCTCTCCGAGTTCGGCCTCGGAGCCTCGCCGGACGCGCCGAACTTCCCGCGCCGCAACCGGATCATCGCGGGCCTCTCGCTCGGCACGTTCGTCGCTGAGGCGCGGGCGACGGGCGGGGCGCTCATCACGGCGTGGATGGCAACGGAGCAGAACCGCGCCGTCTGGGCCGCCCCGGCCGCGCTCTTCTCGCCGACGGGCACCGGTACCAACCAACTCATCCGCAAGGGCTACGCGACGCTCGTGACGAGCGTGGACGAACTGCTCGAAGAGATCGAGGGGCAACTGCCGAAGGTGCCGGGTGCGGAGCCCACGACCGAGGCAGCGCCCGCGCCGCCGGTGCTGGGCGGAGCGGAGAAGAAACTCTACGAGGCGCTCACTGCCGAGCCGGTCCACCTCGACACGCTCTGCGAACGGGCGGGACTGGACGCGTCGTCGGCCCTGGTCTACCTGTTGTCGCTTGAGTTCAAGGGCCTCGTCCGCCAACTCGCGGGCAAGCAGTTCTTCCGCGCCTGAACAAGTCGGGACGTGACGACTATCTTGAGAGGCCTCTCTCACGTCTCGCTTACATGAAGACCAGCCTCCTCTGCCTCGCGGCGTTCTTCGTCGTCGCCACCGCGCTGCCACTGATCCGCGAGCCGTACTGGTGGATTCGGATGTTCGACTTTCCCCGCGCCCAACTCGCGGTGCTCGGCGTGGTCACGCTCGGGCTGATGCTAGCGTTTTACGAGCGGGGGAGCTGGCCCGACTATGCGGTCCTCGGGCTGGTCGGGCTCTGCCTCGTCTTTCAACTCTGGCGCATCTGGCCGTACACGGGCCTCCACCCGGTGCAGTCTGCACCCGCAGCGATGACGAGTAGCGACCGGACCTTCCGGCTCGTCGTCTCGAACGTGCTGATGGACAACCGCGACAGCGAGACGTGGCTCCGGGTGATCCGCGACGCGGACCCCGACATGGTGGTGGCCGTCGAGACCGACGCGTGGTGGGCCGAGCAGGCGCGGGCGCTCGAAGCGGAGTGGCCGCACACCGTGCTGGAGCCACTGGAGAACACCTACGGGATGCTGGTCTACTCGCGCTGGCCGCTCTCCGAGACCGAGACGCGCTACCTCGTCCAGGACGACGTGCCCTCGATGTGGGGCCGGGTCGAGTTGCCGAGCGGCGACCGGGTGCGGTTCGCGTTCATCCACCCGCGCCCGCCGCGCCCCGACATCCAGCAGGACTCCGAGGCGCGCGACGCCGAACTCGTCCTCGTCGCACGCGAACTGGAGGGTGAGAACGGGCCGGTCGTCGTGGCGGGCGACCTCAACGACGTCGCGTGGAGCTACACGACGCGGCTCTTCCAGCGCATCTCCGGCCTCCTCGATCCCCGCATCGGGCGCGGGCTCTACGCGACGTTCCACGCGGACTACCCCGTGATGCGCTGGCCGCTCGACCACGTCTTCCACTCCGAGGACCTTCAGGTCATCCGGATCGAGCGCCTCGCGCACGTCGGCAGCGACCACTTCCCGATCATGATCGACCTCGCCTACGAACCGGAGCGGAGCGACGAGCAGGCGGCCCCGGAGGCCGACGCCGAAGACCAGGACGCTGCGGAGGAGATCCTGGACAAAGCCCGCGAGTGAGCACGGGAGAGTGGGAGAGTGAAATAAAACCGATTAAGTCAACGAGACCGTTCGCACGAAGCGCCAACCGTCTCACCGTCCTCCGTCTCACCGTCCTCCGTCTCACCGTCCTCCGTCTCACCGTCCTCCGTCTCACCGTCCTCCGTCTCACCGTCCTCCGTCTCACCGTCCTCCGTCTCACCGTCCTCCGTCCCCCGTCTGTCGTACCTTTGCTGAGACCGCCGCATAGAGCCACCCTCTGACCGTATGGGCATCCTGGAGCGCCTGGGCCTGGGCCGCAAGACGGGCCGCCGCCCGAGCCGCGTCGGGCTTCAGCTTTCGACCGCGAAGCCGAAGCCGGGTCGCCGCATGACGCGCAACGAGGTCCTGGTGCGCGTCGGCATCTTCGGGACGCTGCTGCTGCTGACCACGCTCGCCTTTCCCAACCTGGAACCCTACGAGCAGGGGACCCAGGTCCAGCCCGGCGACGTGTGGCAGCGCCAGGAGGTGATCGCGCCGTTCCGGTTCCCGGTCTACAAGAGCGAGGCCCAGCTCCGCGCCGAGCGCGACTCGGTCCGCTACGAAGAGCCGCCGCTGTTCGTGCGCGTCCCCGACGCCGCCCAGCAGACCGAGGCCGCTGTCGACTCGCTCGACCGGCGGTTCGAGAGCTTCCTCCAGGCCTACGTCAACTGGCAGCAGAACCGCTCGCGGGGCCAGGCCGAGGCGGCCCAGCGCGACTCGGTGCAGTATGGCGAGCGCCTCGTGACGTTCCAGCGCTGGCTGTCGCGGGCGCAGGTCGACCTCCTCGTCGCCTCCTACGCCGCCCGCGCCGGGCTCGCTACCACGTCGCGGGCCAACACGTCCGGCCCCGCGCTCCACGACCTCCTCACCCGCGCCGTCGGTACGGTCTCCAGCCGCCTGCTCCCGTTCGGCATGCTCGACGTGCCGAAGGACAGCGTGCTGACGTCCCAGATCGCGCTCGTCGACGCGGAGGAGCGGACTGAGACGCTGATCCCGAAGGAGGACGTCTACGGCCTCAACGAAGGGCTGACCCTGATCCGAAACGAGCTCCGCATCCGCTTCCCGAACCGGCCGGACGCGGTCGAGATCGGGATGGCGTTCGTTGGCCAGACCCTCCAGACCTCGCTGCAGTACATGCGCGAGGAGTCGGAGGCGCGGTGGCAGGAGGCGGCCGAGGACGTCTCCCAGGTGACCGGTGTCGTAGAGGAGGGGCAGTCGGTCGTGCGGCGCGGCGACCGGGTGACGGAGGAGGTGCAGCGCCAGCTCTACTCGCTGGCCCGCATCCGCGCCGACCAGCAGGGCAACGTCGGGCCGCTGCAGGTCCTGCTTGGCGAGACCCTCCTGTCGCTGGCAGCGTTCCTGATCTTTTTCCTCTACCTCTTCCTGATGCGGCGGCGGGTGTTCTACGAGGCCCGCTACCTGCTCCTGATCGGGCTCGTCTTCGCCGCCATCATCGGGTTCTTCGGCGTGGCCGTCCGCCTCCCCGAAGTGGCCGACCTCGCGGTGCCGGTCGGCCTCGCCTCGATCCTGCTGACGGTGATCTTCGACTCGCGCGTCGGGATGTTCGCCACGATCACGCTGGCCTGCATCGGCGGGCTCATCTTCGGCTACAACTTCGAGTTCACGTTCGCCACCATCTTCGCCGGGATGCTCGCCGTCTTCAGCGTGCGCGACGTCAAGAACCGGAGCCAGATCATCCTCACGGCCGCGCTCGTCTTCGGGGCCTACGCCCTCATCCTCGGGGGCTACTTCCTGCTCCGCGCCGGCGAGGTCGAGCGCCTGCTCTCCGAGCTGTCGTTCATCGGGATCAACAGCATCCTCCTGCTCTTGGCCTACCCGCTGCTCTGGATCTTCGAGCGCACCTTCGGGGTGACGACGGACCTGACGCTGCTCGAACTCTCGGACACCAACCGGCCGCTCCTGAAAGAGCTCTCGCTGCGCGCGCCGGGGACGTTCAACCACGTCCTCCAGGTCGCCAACCTCGCCGAGGCCGCCGCCGACGCCGTCGGTGCGAACGTGCTCCAGGCCCGCGTCGGGGCGCTCTACCACGACGTCGGCAAGATGATCAAGCCGGAGTACTACATCGAGAACCAGCAGGGCGGCGAGAACCCGCACGACCGCGTGACGCCCTACATGAGCGCGCTCGTCATCGCCAGCCACGTCAAGGACGGCCTCGACCTCGCCCAGCAGGAGAACCTCCCCGAAGTCGTGCGGAACTTCATCCCGACCCACCACGGGACGACGATGATGGAGTTCTTCTACCGCAAGGCCGAGGAGCTGCGCGGCCCCGAGGACCCGCCCGTCGACGAGATGGAGTTCCGCTACCCCGGCCCGCGCCCGCAGACCAACGAGCACGGCATCGTGATGCTCGCCGACTCGGTCGAGGCCGCCAGCCGGAGCCTCGACAAGCCCACCCCGAAGCGGCTCGAAGGGCTCGTCGATGACATCTTCCGCGCCCGCATCGAGGACGGGCAGCTCGACGGCTGCGCCCTCACCTTCGCCGACCTGAACCGCATCAAGGAGGCCTTCCTCTCGATCCTGAACGGCATCTACCACCTCCGCGTCAAGTACCCGGACCAGGACAAAACGATCGGTGCCGAGGAGGCCGACGCGGCACCCACGCCGGCCGAGGAGGAGTCCGGGACTCCCGAAGTCCCGCAGCGCCCCCAGGACGTCCCCGCGCGCCCCGACGGTGCCTCTGGAGGCACCGCCGGGCGCGCGCAGGACCCGTCCACGGAAGAGCGCGCCTCGCTCGGCTAAGGTCGCTCGCTCGGCTAGCGGGTGAGCACCAGCCGGCCCGACTCGGTGCGGGTGCCGGCCTCGAGCCGCCACAGGTAGACCCCGCTCGGGAGCGCGCTCCCATCGAGACGGGCGGTGTGGCTACCGGCCTCCTGCCAGGCGTCGACGAGCACGCCGACGCGGCGGCCGAGGGCGTCGTAGACCGTGAGGCGGACCGGTGCCGCCTCGTCCAGGGCATACCCGAACGTCGCTACGCCGCGCGCCGGGTTGGGATAGGCGAGGACGGGAACCGCCGCGCTGGCCGCTGCCTCGGGTCCGGCTTCGCTCTGGGGAGCCGCCGCACCGACCGTGCGGACGACGATCGCACCCACACCCGCCGCGCCGGTCGTCGGGACGAAGGCGAGGTCGAGCTGTCCGTCCGCGACCTCGACCGTTGCCGTGAGGTCGTAGGCCGTGTCGTCGTCGGCCACGTCGTCGATGTTGAAGTCGGCCACGACGGTCTCGCCCTCGGCCTCGACGCTGAAGACGCGCGTGCCCGGGATCGGGGCGATGTCGGCGAACTGGAGGGTCACCTCGTAGGTCCCATTCGCAAGCGGGGCGGCGTAGGAGAACGCCCCGTAGCGCGCCGACTGGTAGAGCGCGTCGTCGTCGGTCCCAGCGATGGGGTCGGCGGTGGCGTAGGTCCGGCCGCCGGAGAAGGCGATGTCGGCGAGGTAGGCTACGCCGCTCGCAGACGTGTACGCCGCGCCGCCCGCGTTGACGGCCCCGACGACCTCGCCCACCGGGTTCTCGCGCGTGACGAGCGCGGCCCAGTCGGACCCCGCGTCGGACGGCGGCGTGCCGAGGCTGCGCGTGCCCCCGCCCTCGACCGAGGCGACGGAGCCGGCCTGGAGCGCCCCGCCGTCGCGCGGGTCGAACCACTGCACGTCGAAGGTGCCGCTCGGGAGGTCGAGGCGGACGCTGCCCGCGTCGGGGGCGTAGACGGCGTAGACCTCGCCGGGGAGGGCGAGCACGTAGTCGTCGTTGTCCGCCGCGAGGTCGTCGGCGCTTTCCATCTCCCAGAACGGGAGGTGGGTGCGGAAGAACGTGAGCGCGTGGCGGGTGTAGTCCCAGAGCCGGTCGCGGGTGCGCCAGTCCTGGGCGCTGAGGTCGCCGGCGCAGGTCTGGTAGCCGAAGTACCACTCGACGCCGGTCCCGCCGGCCATGAGGTTGGCCCAGAGCGCTTCGGTGCGTGCGGCCGTGTGGTTGTTGCCCGGCCCGTCGCAGCTCACGCCGGTGTTGGCGTTGCCCGGCTCGTCGATGGCGACGTGCCACGGCCGGCCGGCGGCGGCGGAGCGGTCGAGCCACTCCAGCGTCTGGTCGTGGCCGCCGTTCATGCTCGAGAGTTGGAGCGAGGCTCCGGTCATGTGGGGATCGCCGAGGAGCGGCCCGTAGACTTGCTCCTTCTGGCCGGGGTAGGTGTGGATGACGATGGGCCGGTCGTAGGCGTCGAGCCGGTCGAAGTACTCGGCGAAGGCGGCGCGCTGAGTGGTCGTGTTGGTGTTCTCCTCGCCGAGGTTCCAGTTGAGCGCGAGGTGGTGCCCGAAGCGGGCGACGAGCTCGCGGTAGTAGAGCTTGCGCTCAGTCCCGAGTGCGCCGCCGTCGAGCACCTGGTCGTTCTCGGTCTCCTGCGTCTTGAAGTGCAGGAAGAGGCCGAGGCTGTCGGCGTGGGTGAAGACAATCTCCCACTGGTCGAGCTTCGAGACGTCGTAGCGGAGGCGGGCGGTGGACGACTGGCCGGGCGTCGTCCACGGCCACACGTCGCGCCCGTCGCCGAGGGGGTTGTTGAAGGGGAGGAAGCTGAACGCATTCATCCCCTCACTGGCGAGGTAGTTGAGCGCGCCGATGAGGCCCTTGCCGCGGCCGCCGGCCCACGTCGGATCGCCCGGGTTCCAGTCGGCGACGTGGGGTGCCCAGGTCTTGGCTTGGCCGTTCGTGTCGAAGGTGTCGTCGAAGTCGACGTAGGCGAGGAGGTTCTCCGGGCTGTCGGCCCCGCCCTTGACGAAGTACTCGCCGTTGTCGAAGCGGAGGTAGCGCTCGCCGACGTAGCGGAGGACGCCTTTGCCGCGGTTGTCGCGGCAGTCGGTGACGCCGTCGCACGCCTCGGAGGGGACGAGGACGAGGGCCGTGCCCGCGCCGCCCGGCGTGCCGGGGTCGTCGGCAATCGCGACGCCCGGACCCTCGTAGGTTTCGAAGCTGACCGCCCAGGACCCGGCCGGGAGCGTCGCGTGGGCGCGCCACTTGTTGCCCGACGTGGCACCGGTGTTGGCCGCGTCGCCGTCGGCGGCGAAGTAGCCGGGGACGGTGAAGCCCGAGCCGTCGTCGTAGCTCGTGAACTGGACGTCGAGCCGGTAGTCGAGGAACGGGTTGGGCGCGCCGTCTTCGCTCAGGCACGGGCCGGTGAGGGTGATCGTGACCGGGTGCCAGGCCATGAGCTGGCCGGACGCGCTGCGCGTACCCTCGACGGTGTAGTCGCCCTCGTCGCCGGTGCAGTTCGTGGGCGGCGGGTCGTCGCCTTGGACGACGGTGAGCTGGACCGCGAGGGCGTCGCCGGCTTGGCCGCCGCCGTTCGTGCCGGTGAAGGGTGTCGCGGTAAGGGTGTACGCGCCGGGCTGGGCCAGCTCCGGGACGGGGTTGAAGTCGCCGCCCGTATCGCCGCCTAGCGCGTAGGGAGCGACGTTCTCCGTCTGGTAGTCGGGATTGCCCGCGAAGGCGAACCGCACGCTCCCCACGTTGCCCGAGGCGTTTGCCACGATGCTGAGGTTGGTCGTGGGCAGCGCCGCGAGGTCGAGCGTGTCGCCGGTGGCGAGCAGGCCGAGTTGCTGGTCGGTGTCGGCGTTGTAGAGCGCGAGATCGGTGACAGCCGGTTGGGCCAGTGCAGCAGGGACGAGCAGGGTGAGGGCGGCGCACAGGGCGGCCGCCTGCCGAAACAGGTAGGGCATGGTGGTGGGGGATGGGCGGCTGCTCCGCGACAGGCTCTGTCACTCGGGCAGGGAAAGGCCGGGGCGGTGAGGCCCGGTGCGTGCAGCCGGTGGTGGAGCCGACCGGTGCGTCCTCGCCGACGCCGCTACGTGGTGGGAGCGTCGACCGGTCAACGTGGTGGGTGGGTTGGGCTGGAGCGCCAGAGGCACTCGCGGCCCCGAACATACATCGGTAGGCTGCGGAGCGCAAACACCGCGCTAGCGCCGCACGGCCTCGCGGACGCCGTCCAGTGAGGCAGGGTTGACGAGGTGGCGCAGCGGCGCGTGTGCTGTGTCGGTCAGCAGCGGGCGGAGCTTGCGCCGCGCCTGCGGCGTGAACAGCAGCAGGTCGATGTCCTCGCAAAAGCCGGCCAGGCGTTCACGGTTGGCGTCCGAGGGCAAGGCGAGGGCCGTCCCCGAGAAGGCGGTCAGGCTGCGTAGCTCGGCCAGCAGCGGCGCGACGGCGTCGTCGTGGCGCGTGACGACGCCGAGGGTGTCGGTCGGCAGGAGGCGGGCGACGCGCGCGAGCGTGGCCGGCGGCGGGTGGACGAGCACGCTCACCGTTTCTCCGAGCGGCACGGCCTGCGCCGCTGCCTGCGCCGAGGCGTGGGGCGTCACGACGAGGTCGGCGTCGGCGTGGTGCGCGAGCGCGTCGAGGCGGACGGCTTCGACGCGCTCCTGGATGGCGGCGCTCACCTGCTCGGCGCACGTCTCGGCCAGCTCCCGGTAGGCCGCCGCGAAGACTACCTTCGGGCGTACGCCGGGGTCGTCGAGGAAGGCGAGTTGCTCCTGGAAGAGGTACTCGACCTCGCCGTCGTCGAGCCCGAGCCCGATCAGCTTCTGGATGGCGTCCTGGACGACAGCGGCACCGCGCTCCATCCGGTCCGCCGCCGGGGCCGGGGCGCGCTGGGTGACGGTGTAGCCGCTGCCCCGGCGGGCGTCGAGCAGGCCCTCGGCTTCGAGCTGCTGGTAGGCCTTGCGGATGGTATGGAACGAGACGCCAAGCTGCTGGCCGAACGCCCGCGTCGAAGGAAGCCGCTCGCCCGGCCGGAACCGCCCGGTGGCGAGGTGGAACCGGAGCTGCTCGGCGAGCTGCTCGGCGATCGGCGTGCTGGCGTCCCGGTCGAGCTGGATCATCACTACCCGCCGCTTGGAAAAAAGGGAAGGGGCGCTGCAACTTGGCGCAGGCCGTCTCGAAAGACAGAGGAGCCGGGCCGTCGCTGTCCTGCCTTCGGTTGGCCCGGTTGCTACCGTCAATCTACACCTACCGGAGGCCCCCATGCGTGTCACCCGACCCTACTTCATTCCCGTCCTGTTCGTCG
Source organism: Bacteroidota bacterium (assembly GCA_038746285.1). Lineage (NCBI taxonomy): Bacteria > Pseudomonadati > Bacteroidota > Bacteroidota bacterium. Next base: position 9,114 of record JBCDKT010000025.1, on the reverse strand, counting down.
CTGTCGCCCTCGCAGGCTTCGCCCTGCCCGCCGCCCCGGACCGTCCGGCCTCCGAGCCGTCGATGTACCAGATCGACAAGGCGCACTCCGTCATCGGCTTCAAGGTGCGCCACCTCGGCATCACGAACGTCACCGGGACGTTTTCCGACTACAGCACCCGCATCAAGCTCGACCCGGGCGACCTCCGCACGATGGAAGTGGCGGCGCGGATCTCGGTCGAGAGCGTCGACACCGGTAACGCGCGCCGGGACGACCACCTCCGCTCGCCTGACTTCTTTGAGGCCGAGACCTACCCCGACATCCGCTTCCAGAGCACCGAGGTCGTCTCGGTCGACGGCAGCGCGTTCGAGCTGGCCGGCGACCTCACCATCCACGGCGTGACCCAGCCCGTCGTCCTCCAGGGCGACGTGATCGGCACGGCCGAGGGGCCAGGTGGCAACCGCCGCATCGGCATCGAGGCCGAGACGACGGTCGACCGGCGCGCGTTCGGGCTGGAGTGGAACGGCCTCACCGAGGCCGGCGGCATCATCGTCGGGCACGACGTGCGCATCTTCCTCGAACTCCAGGCCGTGCAGTCCTGAGAGAGACTGTTGGAAGTGCGGGTGCCGAAGCGAGAGCGAATGGAAAAGGCTCCCGTTGAGGCGTGCCAGGAGCTAGATGCCGCAGCATCGATGATGCAGCGCAACGCTGACGGGCTGTCTCGCAGCCCTTCGCAGCGCGTGGCGGTGAATCTTAAACAGTCCCCCAACAGTCCCTGGTGGGCTCGGAACAGGAGCAAAGCGGGCGGGGCCCTGACGGTAACCGCCCGCTTTGCGCAGTCGGTTTCCCCTAGCGCAGCCGCGAGACCTGCTGCGTTCGGACGACGGTACCGCTCTGCCCCTCAGCCTGCATTCGAACGAGATAGGTCCCGCTCGGAAGGTGGGCGGCGTCGAAGGCGACGTGATGAAACCCTGCGCCCAACGGGCCGTCCACGAGGGTTGCTACCGTGCGCCCCAGCACGTCGTGCACCACAAGCTGGACCTTCGCGGCGGTCGGCAGGTCGAGGCTGAGCGCTGTGGCTGTGTCGAAAGGGTTGGGGTAGGCCGGGCGGAGCGCAAACGCTCCTCGTGCGGCCGCCGAGGCAGTCGCCGCACGCTGCTGCGGAACGGTCGGGGTGCCGAAGGCCTCGATCTCGTAGTAGCGCGCGCGCTTGGGGAGTTCGAAGAACCCCCACTGCCGCCAGGGCGGCTCCGTGAACCGGAACTGGATCGCCTTCACGCCGGTGGCCAGCGGCGCGCCCTCGAGCCCCGTGATGACGAGGGCCGACCCTCTCTGGAGATCGTTGACCGGAATGTGCTGAAAGGCACCGAGTCGCAGGAACGCCGCGGGGGCATCGACCAGGGAATACCAGACCTCGTAGGCTTGCGGGAGCTTGCCGTGCTCGTTCCCGCCGGCTCCCGACTGGATACGGTCGATGTCGTAGCCGGCGGCGTTCTCGTTCGTGTTGAGAGCGAACGTGCTGGTCCAGGTGTGATCGGGGTCCTGGGCGAAGTCGTCCGAGAGGCCGTTGTAGACGCCCGTGAGCCCGTCGTTGAGGACACCGGGGTCCGTCTCGCCATCGTAGTCGGTGTGGATAGCGCGCTGCAGCGTCGTGCTGCCAGCCTGGATGAGGCTGTTCCGGGAAGGCTGCCAGGGCGTCGCGGACGAAGTGCTGTAGTAGTCGCGCTGGCGCACGCCGTCGTCGCGGCCTGGGTTCGGGTTCCTGATCTCGCCGTCGAGAAAGCCGATGGCGCGCAGGCCCTCGAACCAGACTTCAGCCATCGTCTGGAACCCGCCGAGGCTTGGGTGGATGCCGTCGGGATTCGGGAAGGCGAGCATTGGGGTGTACATGTCCACCATCGTCACGCGGTGCCCGAGCGCCTGGTGCCGCGTCACCATGGCCGGGATGCGGCGGTTGAGGGCGACGATGTAGTCCCGCGTCTGCTGGCTCGCCGGCGGGTTGGCCGGGATGATCTGCGCCACGATCACGTAGACGTGCGGCGCGTGGGCGACGATGCGGGAGACAAGGTCGTCAAGCCGCTGGAGTACGTTCGGGATGCCCTGCGCGGCACTGCCATAGGGGTGGTAGTTCTGCTGCGCGTCGTTGGTGCCTGCGTGCAGAAGCACGACGGCCGGGTCCCAATCGTCGAGGCGCTCCTCGATGGGCGGGGCCCCCCAGAACCCCTCGCCACTGGCGATCTGGTCGATGCGGTAGGCTGAGTAGCCGTCTTGGTCGTGGTCGTGCCCGACGCCGTTGTCCTGGTCGCGGCTCATCCGCCGCCCCACGAGGTCCGGCATCTCAAAGGCCTGCGTGACCATGTTGATCAGCGGGATGCGGAAGCCACCGTCGTTGCCCTCGGTAATGGAGTCGCCGACGGGCATAATGCGGACTGGCACCTCCGGCTCGGGGCCGTGGGCGGGCTGCGCCACCGTCGGTAGGGCGAAGAGAAAGAGGAGGACTGCCGAGAAGCAGTGCATGGGCCGTGGGCGCGGAAGAACGGTAAGAGCCTGGAGTATAGCACTAGGTTGACCCCAGGAGGACATCGTCAGTGTGCTCCGGTGCTCCGCATGAGACACAGGGCCCGCAACTCGGCAGAGCAAAAAGAAAGACTGGCACTCGGACGTGAGCGCCAGCCTGCTAGAGTACCCCCGGTAGGACTCGAACCTACGACCCGCTGATTAAGAGTCAGCTGCTCTGACCAACTGAGCTACGGAGGCACCGCAGCGTACCACGGGGACCGGAAGGCTGTTCCGTTCTCTGTTGAAGCGCGCTCGAAGAGTGCCGCGCGGTCAGTCGAATGCGGGCGGGCAGGCGAGCGGACGCGCGATCGGCTTGCCGCCGGCCTGCTGCCGGACCCGGTAGGCGTAGGTGTGCATCGCGGCTAAGTCCTCGGGCGTGACGCCGAGTGCGGCGCGCACCCGCTCCAGCGTCTGCGGCTCGCCAGGCTCGATCTCGTCGTCGGCGAGAGCAACGTCCACGAGGCCGAGCATGAGGGCGCGGCGGATGGTCTCGTCGGCGTCGTGGAGGAGGTCGAGGCAGGCGTCGAGCGACGGCGGCGAGATGCTGAGGGCGAAGGCGCGCTGCCGGGCATCTTCGGAGAGCGCGTCGAGCCGGAGCGATTCGAAGATGATTTCGGACTCTCGCTCGTGGATCGAGTTGTCGGCGGCGGCGAGGGCGAAGAGAGCCCCGTAGAAGGCGAGTTGCTGGCGCTCGGTGAGGCCGGAGAGGTCGAGTACCTCAGGTACGGTAGCGGGCGTCGAGTCGGTCATCAGCGGAGGAGAAGGGATTGTCAGAAGGGAGGGCCAAGATACGGAAAGACCGTGCGAGGAAGCGAGTATTTGGCGCGTCCCGGCCTGTCCCGGAGAGCATCTCCCGGTTGAAGCGTTACCCCTCGAGCAGGCCGCGGATCACGTCCACGGCGGACCTGCCCTCGGCCTCGGCGTTAAAGTTGGGGACGATGCGGTGGCGCAGGACGGGGATCGCCATGCGGTCGACGTCCGCCACGAGCGGCGTCAGGCGGCCGTCGAGCAGGGCCTGAGCCTTGGCGCCGAGGATGAGGTACTGCGAGGCGCGCGGCCCGGCTCCGTAGCTGAGATAGTCGTTGACGGCCTGCGGCGTGCCGTCTCGCCCAGGCCGGGTGCGCGCCACGAGGCGGACAGCGTGCTCGATCACGTTGTCCGCCACCGGCACCTGCCGGACGAGGTCCTGGTAGGCGAGCAGCTCCTCGTGCCCGAGGACGGGCGCGACGTCGGCCACGCGCGCGCCGGTCGTGGAGCGGACCACGTCCACCTCCTGGCCGAAGCTCGGGTAGTCCAGCCACAGGTTCAGCATGAAGCGGTCGAGCTGGGCTTCGGGGAGGGGGTAGGTGCCCTCCTGCTCAATCGGGTTCTGGGTGGCGAGCACGAAGAACGGCTCCTCGAGCGCGAACGTCTCGCCGCTGGCGGTGACGCGGTGCTCCTGCATCGCCTCCAGCAGCGCCGCCTGCGTCTTGGGCGGCGTCCGGTTGATCTCGTCGGCGAGGACGACGTTGGCGAAGACCGGCCCGCGGACGAACCGGAACTCGCGCCGCCCGGTCTCCTGGTTCTCCTCGATGATCTCGGTGCCGGTGATGTCGCTCGGCATGAGGTCGGGCGTGAACTGGATGCGGCTGAACCGCAGGTCGAGTGCCTGCGCGAGCGTCTGGATCAGGAGCGTCTTGGCGAGGCCGGGGACGCCGACGAGCAGGCAGTGGCCCCGCGCCAGCAGGCACACGATCACGCCGCGCACGACCTCGTCCTGCCCGATGATGACCTTGCCGATTTCGCTGCGCAGCCGCTCGTAGGCGTCGTGGAGCGCCTCGACGGCGGCGGGGTCGGAAGAGGTGGGGACCATGGCGAGTTGCGAGTTACGAGCGGCGAGCTACGGACGGGAAGGGGGAGCCGGTGTCACTGAGCATTCGACGTTTGCAACGCGTCGCGCTCGAACCGAGGGTCTTTGATGGCGATGTAGACGGTCTCGCGGAGTTCCTCGATCCACTGCTGCATCTCGCGCTGCCGCTTTTCCTGGAGCGCGAACTCCTCGATCAGCGGGTAGTCGGTGGCGAGCGTCATCTGGTGCGCCGGCGTGCGCTTCTGCAGCTTGACGATGTGATAGGCTCGCTGACCGTCGAGGAGGTCCACCTCGGCCGCCGCGCTCACCTCGCCGATGGCGAGCGTGTCGATGGCGGCGTGCCACGCCGGGCTGAGCGCTTCGTAGCGCAGGTCGCGGTTTGTGGTCTGGGGGACGGTGACGTTGCCGCCGCGCGCGGCCGAGGTCTCGTCCTCCGAGAACGTCTTGGCCAGGAGCGCGAACGAGCCGCCTGCGAGGACGGAGTCGCGGACCGTGCGAAGCGTGGCGAGGGCCTCGGTCGGGTCGGTCTGCGAGGCGTCGATGCGGATGAGGACGTGGTTGAAGTCCACGAGGTCCCCGAGGCGCTGGTTGAGGCGCATGACGTGGAAGCCGAACTGGGTCTCGAAGACCTGGGACAGCGCCCCAGGTTCGAGCGTCGCGGCAATCGCCCCAAACTCCGGGACGAGGTCGCGGATATTGACGCGCTCGTAGCGGCCGCCGCGCTGCGCGCTGCCGGGGTCCTCGGAAAACGCCCCGGCGAGGGCTTCGATCGTGCGCGCCCCGGTGTCAACCGAGTCGCGGATGGCGTCAATCGTGGCGCGGGCAGCCTCGCGGGCGCGCTGGTCGACGGCCGGGAAGCGCACGATGTGGGCTACGCGGACGAGCTCGGGCACTTCGGGGAGGGAGTCGGCCGGGATCTCGGCGAACCACGCGCGGACCTCCTGCGGCGTGATGCGGATCTGGAAGTAGCGCCGGCGCTGGAAGTTCTGAGCGAGGAGCTGGTCGCGGACCTGGTCCCGGAAGTCCTCGCGGATCTGGTTCACGCTCCGGCCGTAGAGCTCGACGACGGCGTCCTCGCCGCCGAGCTGCTGGATGAGGGCCTCCGTGCGCTGGTCCAGCGCCTCGCTGACCTCGTCCGGGCTGACGACGACCGTCGTGTCGCGCCCGGCGTGCTCGACGAGCACCTCCTGCGTCACGAGGTCGCTGAACGCCTGGCGGCGGACCTCGTCGCTCACCGCCCCGCCGCGCGCGAGCTGGAGCGACAGCGCCTCGACGTCCGAGCGGAGGATGACGTTGTCCCCGACGACGGCGACGATGCCGTCCACCTCGCCGACGAGTTGGGCAGAGGCGGGGGCCGCGCAGAGGACGAGCGCACCGGCGAGGGCAAGGAGCGGGCGGGGTAGAGTCATCGACAGAGTGGGTAAAAACGGGGGGTAGAAACGAAGACGCTAGGCTTCGGGCGCTTGGCGCGTGGAGTCGGACAGCGGCGCGGCTATGGGCCTCGGCTCGCGGATTTCGAGGTGGCCGCGCGAGAGGGCTTCGTTGCGGAGGCGTTGCACCTGACGGGCCACCATCTGTTTCCGCACGCCGAGCGTGACCTGCTGGCGGACCTCGTCCTCGATCCACGCCAGTTCGGGCTCGCTGCCGGCCGCCGCGCGGGCTATGAGTTGGAGGACGTGAAACGTGGTGTCGGTCTCGAGCACAGCGCTGATCTGGCCCGGGCTGAGCTGGCGGATCGCCTGCCAGGCTGAGGCCTGGTCGGCGAGCAGGCGGCTCTCGGGGACGTAGGTCCGTCCGAGCGTGAGCGAAGCCGTCGTGTCGAGGGCGAAAGTCCGGGCGGCCGCCTCCCAGAGCGAGTCCGGGCTTGCGCTCAGCATAGCCTGCTGCATCGCCCGCCGCGCGTCCTGCGCCTCGCCGCGCGTTGCGGTCTCGATGAAGCGCACGCGCACGAACGGCTCGCGCAGGCGGAGGCGCTCGCGGTTGCGCTCGAAGTAGGTGTCGAGGTTCGCCTGGCTAGGGTCGGTGGCGTCCTCCTCGTAGAGCGAGCCCAGGAGGGCGGCGGCGAGGACGGCCCGTTCGTTCTCTTCGAGCTGGCGCTGCACGTCGGGCTGCTCGCGCAGGCCCCGGGCCTCGGCCTCGCGCGCCATCAGCTCCGCCGTCACCCACTGCTCGATCACCTGCCGCCGGGCGGTCACGCTGTCGAGCCCTACCGGGGCCACGTCGAGGGCCCGCTCGAGGTCGCCTGCGGTGAGGACCTCGCCGCCCACGCGGGCGACGTAGTCCTCGGGCACCGGCGGGGCCGGGTCGCCGCACGCAGCGAGGCCAAGCGCAAGGAGCAGGCAGAGAAAACGGGGCATGGCGGGCTGAAACGAGGAGGGGAGCCGGCGTGCGTGCGGCTCCCCTCTTCCATACGCGGTACGGGGACGGCTTATTGCATCGAGGCGCTGCCCATCATGGCCTCCATCGTGGGCTCGCCGGCAAAGGCGAAGCGGAGGAGTTCGGGGTAGAGCGCCGCTCCGTAGGCCTGGCGCAGCCGGGCGCGCAGCCGCTCGTCGAGCACGTCCTGGTAGTCGGCGACCACCTGGGCGCGGGCCTCGTCGAACGTCATCGGGCGCGGAGCTTCGATCGCGTCGAGCAAGAGCACCGCCTGGCGGCTCTGGTAGGGGAGCACCGAGGAGCGCTGCCCGACGTTCAGCACGCGGGCCTGGTCGAAGATCGTCTCGGACCCTTCGGCGGTCATCGTGGGCTCGTTGTTGATGAACACGGTGTCGATCTGCACGCCCTGGTCGGCCCCCGCGACGAGCGCTTCGATCTCCACCGGCCCCTGCCCAGCGTCGAGGGCCGAGGCCACGACCTGGAGCAAGGAGTCGCTCCGGCTGTAGAAGCCGACGACGCGCCGGCGCTCGGGGAACTGGTAGTCGGCGGTGTTCGCGTCGTAGTGCGCCACGAGGGCGAGCGAGTCGCGCGTGGCGGCGTTCCAGACGGAGTCCTCGGAGATGCGGAAGAGGAGGACGCCGTCGGCGTAGTCTTCCATGATCCGCCGGAACTCGGGATCGCGCTCTTCGAGGCGGAGCGCGACGAGCTCGACGGACTCCTCGTTGAGGAAGTCGTCGGCGAGGTCGAAGAGCTGGCCGAACTGGTCGGCCCCGGGTACCGGGCGGGCCTGGCGGATGTAGTCGGCGAAGGCACCGAGCGTGAACGTCGAGTCGCCGACCGTGGCGAAGGTCTCGCCGGCGAAGTCGCCGAAGTTCTGGGTCGCGGCGAGGAAGAGGAGGCTGTCCGGGGTGTAGGCAGCCGTGGCGCGGCGCAGCATGTTCGCGTCGACCGTGCTGCCGGCCTCGGTGCGGAAGGCGCGGCCGACGGCCTGGCGGCGGACGGCGGTGCGCGGCAGGCGCTCGGCGGTCTGCTTGAGGTCGGGGTAGGCCTCGTCGTAGGTCTCGAGCTCCTTGCGGCCGGTGAGGAGGATGACGTGGTACCCGAAGCGCGTCTCGACCACGTCCGAGAGGTCGCCGATCTCTCCGAGCGCGTAGGCGGCGTCGGCGAAGGGCGGCACCATGCGTGAGCGGGCGAAGAAGCCGAGGTCGCCGCCGCGCTTGCCGGAGGCCTCGTCGTCGGAATACTGGCGGGCGAGCGTGGCGAAGTCCTCCCCGGCGAGGGCGCGGTCGCGCAGCGAGGCGGCCAGGGTGCGGGCCTCGGTGGAGTCGGTGGCCGTCGCCTCGGGGCTGATGCGGACGAGGATGTGGGACGCCTGGATTTCGCCCTCGGCCGGGCGGCGGTCGGTGACGTTCAGGATGTGGTAGCCGAAGCGCGTGCGGAAGGCGGGCGAGACCTCGCCGACCGGCGTGGCGTAGGCCATGTCCTCGAACGCCTGGATCATCCGGCCGCCCGAGAAATAGCCGAGGTCGCCCCGGTTGTTCTGGGCCGACGGGTCCTCGGAGTTGCGCACGGCGATCTCCTCGAAGTCGGCCCCGGCGGCGACGGAGTCGCGGAGCGCCGCGATTTTCGTGAACGCTGCGAGGGTGTCCTCGGGGGCGGCGGTCTCGTCGACGCGGATCAGGACGTGCGCGGCGCGGATCTCCTCCTTCTGCTTCTCGAAGAGGTCGCGCGTGATGTCTTCGAGGACCTCGCGCTCGACGAGGTACGGCTTGGCAAGCTGCGCGCGGTAGTCGTCGATCTCGGCGAGGATCGTCGAGTCCCGGTCGAGGCCGAGGTCGCGGGCCTGCTGGACCTTCAGGCGGAAGTCGACGTAGCGCTGGAGGAAGTCCTCGTAGGCCGCCAGGGAGTCGGCGGCGGCGGCCTCGCGGCTGCCGACGGTCAGCGCGTAGCGGTTCTCGAACTCGCCGAGCGTCAGGGTCTCGCCCGTGAACTCGGCGACGGCCGCCGCGTCAGGGTCGGCGGGGATGCGCGGGCCGGACGAGCAGCCGGCGACGAGGCCGGCGACCAGGAGGACGGCGAGGGCGGGCAGAAGGGCAGAGCGGAGAAGCTGCATGGCGAGTCGTTGGGTACCGGTGGACGTCGGAGGAGCTAGGGCTGAAAGCCTGCGAAAATACTTCGCCGCGCCGGCTCGTTCAGACGCCAGAGGTTTAAGCATCGGCGAAAACGGCTGAGGCGTCGGGCGTGGAGGGCGTGGAGGGCGTGGAGGGCGTGGAGGGCGTGGAGGGCGTGGAGGGCGTGGAGGGCGTGGAGGGCGTGGAGGGCGTGGAGGGCGTGGAGGGCGTGGAGGGCGT
>JBCDKT010000024.1 GCA_038746285.1 Bacteroidota bacterium | reverse complement strand
CGGCCAGACGTGGGAGAACCGCGGCCTCACCGAGAGCGAGCGCCTCTCGACGATCTGGATCCACCCCGACGACTCGGACGTGGTGCTCGTCGCGGCGCAGGGCCCGCTGTGGAGCCCCGGCGGCGAGCGCGGCCTCTACCGTACGGAGGACGGCGGCGAGACGTGGACGCAGGTGCTGGGCGGCGGCGACTGGACCGGCGCGACCGACCTCGTCGTCGACCCGCGCGATCCCGACGTGATGTACGCCGCCACGTGGGACCGGCACCGGACGGTCGCGGCCTACATGGGCGGCGGCCCGGGGACGGGCCTCCACAAGAGCACCGACGGCGGTCGCACGTGGACCGAACTGACGCAGGGATTGCCGAAGAGCAACATGGGCTAGATCGGCCTCGCCGTCTCGCCCCAGAACCCGGACGTGGTCTACGCCGCCATCGAGACGGACCAGCGCACGGGCGGCGTGTGGATGAGCGCGGACCGCGGCGCGAGTTGGAAGAAGATGTCCGACGCCGTCGCGGGCGGGACCGGCCCGCACTACTACCAGGAGCTCTACGCCTCGCCGCACCACGAGGGCCGCCTCTACCTGATGGACGTGCGCGTGCAGCAGTCGAACGACCACGGCGAGACGTTCTTCGTCCAGAACACCGCCGGCAAGCACGTCGACAACCACGCCCTCGCCTTCCACCCGACCGACCCCGACTACCTGCTCGCAGGCACCGACGGCGGCCTGTACGAGTCGTTCGACGGGGCCGAGAGCTGGCGCTACATCGACAACCTGCCGGTGACGCAGTACTACAAGGTCGCCGTCGACGACGCGGTGCCGTTCTACAACGTCTACGGGGGCACGCAGGACAACGGCTCGCACGGCGGGCCCTCGGCGACGGACACGCGCGAGGGCGCGGGCAACGGCGACTGGTTCCTCACGCTCGGCGGCGACGGGCACCAGTCGGCGACGGAGCCGGGCAACCCGAGCATCACCTACGCGCAGTCGCAGCAGGGCAACCTGCACCGCATCGACCGCGTGACCGGCGAGCCGACGTTCATCCAGCCCCAGCCAGGCGCGGGCGAGGGGCCGGAGCGCTACAACTGGGACGCGCCGATCCTCGTCAGCCCGCACGACCCGGCGACGCTCTACTTCGCCTCGCAGCGCGTCTGGATGTCGACCGACCGAGGCGACAGTTGGACGGCTCTCTCGGGCGACCTGACGCGCGACCAGGAGCGCTTCGAGCTTCCGATCATGGGCCGCACCCAGTCCATCGATAACGCGTGGGACGTCTACGCGATGTCGGTCTACAACACGATCACCTCGGTCGATGTCTCGGCGCAGGACCCGAACCTGATCTACGCCGGGACGGACGACGGGCTGATCCAGATCACCGAGAACGGTGGCGGCTCGTGGCGCGAAGTCGAGGTCGGCTCGATCCGGGGCGTGCCGGAGACGGCATTCGTCAACCACGTCTACGCTGACCTCCACGACGCCAACACCGTCTACGCTGCGCTCGACAACCACAAGGTCGGCGACTTCGCGCCCTACCTCGTCAAGAGCACCGACCGCGGCCGGACGTGGGCGATGGCGACTGACGGCATCCCCGAGCGCACGCTCGTGTGGCGGCTCGTCCAGGACCACGTCCAGCCGAACCTGCTCTTCGCGGCGACGGAGTTCGGCGTCTACTTCTCGCCCGACCGCGGCGGCCAGTGGATCGAACTCGGCGGCGACATGCCGACGATCGGGGTGCGCGACCTCGTGATCCAGCGCCGCGAGCACGACCTCGTCGCAGGGACGTTCGGGCGCGGCTTCCTCGTGCTGGACGACTACAGCCCGCTGCGCGAGGTGACCGACCGCGTGCTGGCGGGCGAGGGCCACCTGTTCGGCCTGCGCGACGCCAAGCGCTTCCGCTACCGCCGGGCGACGAATGGCTCGGTCGGCAACGACGAGTACCGCGCGCCCAACCCCGAGTACGGGGCCGTCTTCACGTACTACCTCCGCGACGGCTACCAGAGCCTCGAAGCCCAGCGCCAGGAGGTCGAGGGCGAGATCGAGGACGGTGACGACATCCCCTTCCCCGGCTGGGACGCCCTCGACGCCGAACGTAGTGAAGAGGCCGACCGCGTCGAGCTACACGTCCGCGACGCCCAGGGCGACGTGGTCGCACGCGTCGAAGGCCGCACGTCGAAGGGCCTGCACCGCGTGGCGTGGGACCTCGAACGCGACGCGCTCGGACCGGTTACGCCGGGCGAGGAGAATCGCGTGAACGGCTTCGAGGTCGAGCCGGGCACCTACTCGGCCACGCTCGTGCGCATCGCCGACGGGGACGCGCGCACGCTCTCCGGGCCGGTCTCGTTCGACGTGGTGCCGCTGCGCGACGGTGCCCTCCGCTCGGCCCCGGTTGCCGACCTAGCCGCGTTCCGCGAGCGCATGGAGCGCCTGATGACCGAGATGACGCTGTTCTCGAACGCCGTGGAGCGCGCCGAGGACCGCACCGAGGCGCTCGAAGCCGCCCACGACCGCGCGCGCCGCCCCGACGACGCCCTCGCCGCGCGCATCGATGCCGTGCAGACGCAGCTTTACGACCTCGACGTGGCGCTCTACGGCTCGCCCACCAAGCGGTCGCTCCGCGAGCGCACCCCGCCGTCGATGCGGTCGCGCATGTTCGTCGGGTACCGCGGCCTGAGCACGCAGTACGGCCCGACGCCGCTGCACCGCGCGTCGGTCGACATCGCCGAGCGCGAGTTGCGGCAGGCGCGCGAAGAGCTCGACGCCATCACAGCCGAGATCGCCCAGATCGCCGACGGGCTACCGGCCACCGGTGCCCCGGTCGTGGACCTGGGCGAGTAGCGCCCGTACCCTGCGTCACGCTCGCAGCGCCCGACCTCCACGTGTGGGTCAGGCGCTGGTGCGATGTGGCGGGCCGCTGGGTTATCTCTTCGACTCTAGCTCCTTTAGAAAGTCCGCGAGCGAGATAGCTCCGCCCTCGGCTTTTGCCTCGTCCGCTGCTCGCGCGTCGGGCGGCATCTTCGAGCGCTTCGAGGTCGTCGAGAGAAGCGAGGGTCGCGATAGGCCGCCTGTTCCGCTCCACGACGATGCGGTCCTCCTTTGCAGTCGCATGGTTGTGGAACGTACCCGCTGCGTTCTTAGCCTCGGTGTCACGCCCCACGTGATGCCTGGTTCGGTGCGCCGCTGTGAAATCGAAAGCTTCCTCTTGGCAACCTACCTTGTCGTGGGGACTATTCAGTCCTTAAAATCAACTACAACCATCATGGGCCACAGTCTAAGGAGTTGAAGTGGTCTCTCAGCGAGGTATCTATAATACGAAATATGCCAGGCCCCTCTCTTTCATTGAACTCTCTACAGCTCTCATACGGAGTGATAAGATCACCTAGAGCCGAGAAACTACACGTACCTTCCCCAATAGTTCGAACCCAGATCTGACTTTCATGCTCTTCTACGGTTCGTGTTACCCTTCCAGGATGGAATATGTGGGAGTTGATAGGACCTAAGGGATCGAGCGTGTAATTTCTTGCCATGTAAGAAGGCGTATTAGAATCGAGACCTGGCGGAATAATATGCATAACCTTATCATCAAACCTGACTTGTGTGACGTACTGCCACCACTCGGGAGGAGCTAGATTAGATATACTGCAGTTGCGCACCCTGAGGTTTGCACCTGTGAGTGGTTGGACTGGAGCCATAAACATTCTCTTCGATAGCATCTCCTTGTACACGTTTTTCTTCGTACAGCAAGGATTAGAGGTTTGACAGATTGGGATGGACCCGGGGTCTCCAGGCGCGAGTTGATACCAATGGTAGTCGCTACCAAAGTCGCGGGCGGGATTGCCCGAAAACAGATACCCATGATCCTCTAAATCAAATCCTTCTATATATGCCCGCACGCTTTCGCAGAGCCTTTCGCTCGGCAGCGATTCGGTACCGAGCCTCTGCGCATTCCGATTTCCGGGGACAGCTACGGTAGCGGGAGGGTCGAACATTACGCGACCTTCGGTTGATGGAGGTACATATACACGTACATTTATATGGGAGTATCTGCTCGGACGGTAGCTGACATAGTACCCGTCGGGGTGGGCGAGCCATGCACCATACGGGACGTCCGGCGCGTCCGGATCCGGCGGGGCATCGCCAGGCTGGACGGCGAGTTGCTCAAAGGCCTCGAAGTCAATTCTATTGGAGGGTAGGTCGAGTGCCGTAGTAGACGCGAGTTGGCGAATGCGAGCCTCTGCGCGAAAGACTTGCTGGAGCGGTTCTGAGAGGGGAGCAAGCTGGCGGTCTACACTCTCGCGGAAGGCGTCGAGGCGCTCGCTGCCGACGAGGCTGAGCGGACCACCGTTCAGCTTGACAAGTTCGCCCGGGGGTAGCAGTCTGCTTGCCGTCTGCTGCATAGTCAGAGGCATATCGTCGTACTCCTTCTGAGCAATGATGGCCCACAAAAGGACCTGCACATCCCGCTGTGAAACCTCACCGTGCCACTGCGCAGCATTGCGCAGGATTGTTTCGATCACGCTCGCCTTCGGACCGGTGAGGGCAGCAGGTAGGTAGCCTCGTCCCCTGCTCTGCCCGTGCGCTCCGGCCTTCAGGCAGTAGCTCCGCGCGTTGTACTCATAAATACCGGAGACCAGGAAGAAGACACCATTTGCGTCTCGGGGCTGTCCTAGGAGCGGGATAGGGTCGCCGGGTATGTCGTTGTCCAACTTGATATCGCCAGAGTATGCCATATCTAGATTGGTCGTGAGCGGCTGTTGGTCAATGTTGGTTACGTAAGTCGAGGCCCACTGAACCACATTGTTTGGTGTGAAGCCACTGATCAGACGCTGCACATCGGGGAGTTCAATCCCGGAGCGGACAGTTTCTGACACATCACCTAGGGAATTAGCCAAGCCTTGGATTTGCCGTTCGGCATCTTCGAGGTTGGTGACGGCGAGGCGTGCTCCCTGAATGATAGCCGGTATCTTAGTGAAGCCTACGTCCCGGAGTTCGGTCGGCGCAGTAATGACATTCGTACCTGATCGAAGGAGGTCGGGTACGGCGGAAACGAGGTCGGGGATTGCTTGGATACCCCACGCTGTCATGTCGCGGAGGAAGAGAGCGTCTCCAGGGGACGAGAACGAGAAGCCGTTCTGGTTGAAGTGGTCGACTGTGTAGCGCAACTGCTGGACAGACGCTGCAACCTCAGCAGACCTCCTGAACAATGTGTCGTAATCTTCAACGCCGATTTGGACGTAGGAAACGCCGTTTGTGAGCGCGTTGTAGCGCGGGGACACTTCGTAGACCTCTAGGTTGTCGCCGAGGTCACGAAGCCGAATGATTTTCGTGTTATCCGGGTTGGATGTCGGGAAGGAAGGGACTTGTACACCTGCGCAACCAAAGAGAGCAATGCTCAACAGAAAGGAGGCAGATAGAGCGATAACGGTCTTCCGCCAAGGGAAGGTGGTGTAGACATTCACAGGGGCCGAGGTTGCGGAGGACGATTGTATCGAGATCAACCACATACCTCCCTCGACTTCTTCTTCCGATAAGCTGGACATGGCACGACGGTTGAAAGACTATATAGCGACCTCAGGAGTGTGAGTGACGACTAACATACGGCGCGCTCGCTTGCGAAACGTACCAATTCGACGGTCGGCGAGCGCAGGCGCTCCACAAGAGGCTACGTGCGCTCCTCACCGGGCATAGCGCCGCGTGGGGTCACGGACGGAAAGACGATGCTATCGTATCATAGCACCGTGCTACCACAATGCGACGATGAGTGACTTCGAGTTCGGTCCCACGAGCGACGACCTATTCCGCGCGATCCTGACGGTGGAGACGGTCGCCGAGTGCGAGGACTTCTTCCGCGACCTCTGCACGCTCAGCGAACTCCACGCGCTGACCGAGCGATGGCAGGTCGTGCGCAAGCTCAAGGAGGGCCTCCCCTACCGCACGATCGCCGAGCAGACCGGCGTCAGCACGGCGACCGTCACGCGCGTCGCGCACTGGCTCCAGCACGGACGCGGCGGCTACGACCGCGCCCTGGAGCGGCTGGGCGAGGGCTGAGGCAGATCGACGGTCCGGCACCACTTTCGATGACTTCCAGCCCCCATCCAGCAGTCACCCCGGACTCCGATCCGGGGCCCACCATCCAGCACGCCTGTGGGTCCCCGCCGGAGCCTGTCCTGAGCGCAGTCGAACGGGCGGGGATGACGTGCATAATGGATCGGAGCTTGAGATCGCACGCGCCAGCGAAAGCTGTCGTGTCCTGCCTGTAAGCCCCTGCTCGACAGGCCTGCCTCTCGGCTTGGGGGTGCCTCGCATCTGGGGTGGGGGCGCGGGGAGGCGTCCGGGGCTGCCGAGGGCGGCGCGCTCGGCGAGCACGCCCTACCTGATAGCCGCAGGGCATCGACCGGCTTCGTGGAGGCTTGACGGACCGGCGGGTTGACGGGAACCTATCGCCTCCGTACGTTTTAACGTGCTAAAACAACATAACACGTTTTGACCCTCCGCCTCGCCGTCCAGAAGTCCGGCCGTCTCGCCGACCAGACCCTCGACTTCCTCCGCGCCTGCGGCCTCTCGTTCCAGACGAGCGCCCACGGCCTCACCGCCACCGGCACGGGCTTCCCGCTCGACCTCCTCTTCCTGCGCAGCAAGGACATCCCCGAGGTCGTCGCCGACGGCGGGGCCGACCTCGGGCTCTGCGGCGAGGACGTGCTCTCGGAGCGCGGGTGCGGGGCGCTGACCGTAATCGAGCGCCTCGGCTTCGGGCGGTGCCGTCTGAGCCTGGCCGCACCGGCTGAGATCGACCTCGGCGGGGCGCGCATCGCGACCTCGTACCCCCGCACGCTCGGGCGCTGGCTGGAAGCACGGGATGTCGAGGCGAAAATCGTCGACCTCAGTGGGTCGGTCGAGATCGCCCCGTCGCTCGGGATTGCGGACGCGGTCTGCGACCTCGTGGCGACCGGCTCGACGCTCGCGCAGAACGGGCTGACGGAGTTCGAGACCGTGCTCCGCTCCGAGGCCGTACTCTTCGGCCGCCCCCTGGACGGGGACGGGCAGGACCTCCTCGACCGGCTTCTCGTCCGCATCCGCTCCCGCCTCGCTGCCGAGCGCACGCGCTACGTCGTGATGAACGCCCCGCGCGAGGCGGTCGAGCGCATCCGCGCCCTCCTCCCCGGCCTCAAGACGCCGACGATCTCGCCGCTGACAAGCGAAGGCTGGGTCAGCATCGCGACGGTCGTCGGCCTCGACGTGTTCTGGGAGACCATGCACGCGCTGAGAGAGGCCGGGGCCGTCGGTATCCTCGTCATGCCCATCGAACAACTGGTCCAATGACCGCGACAAACCGCCTCCAAGTCTACCACCTGACCGACCTCTCGGACGCCGACACTGAGCGGCTGTGCGCCCGGCCGGCCGCGCTCGACGGACGCGTGCTCGATGTTGTGACCGCTATCGAAACGGCCGTGCGCGAGCGCGGCGACGAGGCGCTGCGCGTCTTCAACACGCAGTTCGACACGGCGGTGGACGACCTGCTCGTGCCCGAGGCGAGGCTCGCCGAAGCGTGGGACGCCGCCGCGCCCGAGTTCCGGGCGGCGGTCGAGACGGCCGCGGCGAACCTCCGGGCGTTCCACGCACCCCAGGGCAGCGCAGGCTACGCGGTCGAGACGATGCCGGGCGTGCGGTGCTGGCGCGAGACGCGGCCCATCGAGCGGGTCGGGCTGTACGTGCCGGGCGGGACGGCTCCGCTCGTCAGCACGCTCCTGATGACGGCGATCCCAGCACAAATCGCAGGGTGTGCCCGCATTGTCGTCGCCACGCCGCCGCCGGCCGCCGAGCCGATCCTCGCAGTGGCGGGCTACCTCGGGCTGACGGAGGTCGTGCAGGTCGGCGGCGCGCAGGGCGTGTTTGCGCTCGCGCTCGGGACGGAGAGCGTGCTGCGCGTGGACAAAATCTTCGGGCCGGGCAACGCCTACGTCACCGCCGCCAAGTGGCGGGCGAGCCGGTTCTGCGCCGTCGACATGGTCGCCGGGCCGAGCGAGGTCCTTGTCATCGCAGGCGCGGAGGCAAACCCGGCCTTCGTCGCCGCCGACCTGCTGAGCCAGGCCGAGCACGGCACCGACAGCCAGGTCGTCCTCGTCGCCACCGACGCGGCGCTCGTTGAGGCCGTCGAGCGCGAAGTCGAGGCGCAGCTTGAGACCCTCCCCCGCCGCGAGACGGCCGAAGCCGCCCTCGCCCACAGCTTCGCCGTCGTCACCGGCTCGGTCGAAGCCGCCGTCCGGTTCTCGAACCGGTACGCGCCGGAGCACCTCATCCTCCACCTCGACGACTGGGAGGCGACGGCCCGGGCGATCACGAACGCGGGCTCGGTCTTCTGCGGCCCGCTCACGCCGGAGAGCGTGGGCGACTACGCCTCGGGCACGAACCACACGCTCCCGACGGCCGGCCTCGCCCGGAGCACGAGCGGGCTGAGCGTCGAGGCGTTCCAGCGCACGGTCACGTTCCAGACGCTCGACCGCGCCGGGCTGGGTGCCCTTGCCCCCGCCGTCACAACGCTGGCCCGCGCCGAGGAACTAG
Source organism: Bacteroidota bacterium (assembly GCA_038746285.1). Taxonomy (NCBI): domain Bacteria; kingdom Pseudomonadati; phylum Bacteroidota; species Bacteroidota bacterium. The sequence goes on along the minus strand of JBCDKT010000024.1, from coordinate 48,383 downwards.
AGGCCCACGCCCGCGCCGTCACTGTCCGCCTCGACTCATGAGCCGCCGCATCGCCTTTATCGACCGCGACGGGACCCTCGTCTGGGAGCCGGGGCCGGACCACCCGACGCCCTACCAGGTCGGCGGCCTGGGCGACCTCCGTCTACTCCCGCGCACGATCTCCGGTCTGCGCCGCCTCACGGACGCCGGCTTCGAGCTCGTCATGGTGACGAATCAGGATGGCCTCGGGACGGATGCCAACCCGACCGCGACGTTCGAGGCCGTCAACGCCAAGCTGTTCGAGATTCTGGCGAGCGAGGGGGTCGCCTTCGGGGAGACGCTCGTGTGCTCGCACCACCCGGAGGACGGCTGCGCCTGCCGCAAGCCGCGCACCGGCCTCGTCGAAGGCATCGCCTACAACGCCGAGTCGATCATGGTCGGGGACCGCGAGAGCGACGTGCAGTTCGCCGACGCGCTCGGGCTGCGGGGGTACCGCGTGACCGATTACCCCGACTGGCTCGCCCTCGCCGAGGCCGTCGTGGCCGACGTGCTCGGGCGCTCGGCGTCGGTAGAGCGGGCGACGGCCGAGACGCGCATCCGGCTCTCGCTCCGGCTCGACGGCACCGGGCAGTACGAGGGCGCGGTCCCGAACGGGTTCCTGAACCACATGCTGCACCTCCTCGCCAAGCACAGCCTGACAGACCTCACGGTCGAGGCCGAGGGTGACGACGTGGACGACCACCATCTCGTCGAGGACGTCGGCCTCGTCCTCGGGCAGGCGCTCCGCGACGCGCTCGGCGAGCGGCGCGGCATCCGGCGCTACGGCGACGCCCTCGTGCCGATGGACGAGGTCCTCTGCGCCGCCGCGGTCGACCTCGGCGGGCGCTTCGCGTTCGAGACCGACTACGCGCCCGAGCGCGAGATGGTGGGCGCACTCAGCACCGAGATGGTGCCGCACTTCTTCCAGAGCCTCGCCGTCGAGGCCAAGCTCGCCCTCCACCTCCGGCTGCTGGCACCGGGACGGAACGAGCACCACCGCATCGAAGCCATGACGAAAGCCTTCGCCCGCGCCCTCCGCGCCGCCGCTGAGACCGACCCGCGCGCCGCGTCGTCCATCCCCTCGACGAAAGGCAGCCTGTGACCGCGCTCATCGACTACGGGGCGGGCAACACGCGCTCGGTCGGGAACGCGCTCGACCGGCTCGGCGCGGCGTGGACGCTGACCTCTAGCCCGGCAGAACTGGACCGGGCCGAGCGGGTGATCCTGCCGGGCGTCGGGGCGGCGGCGAGCGCGATGGCGGCACTCCGCGACCGGGGGCTCGTCGACTGGCTGCGGGCGACCGAGCAGCCGCTCCTCGGCGTGTGCCTCGGGCTGCAACTCCTCTACGAGCGCTCCGAGGAGCGCGACGCGTCCGGCAACGACACCGAGTGCCTCGGCCTGCTGCCGGGGACGGTCCGCCGCTTCCCCGACGCGGGCGTGCCCGTCCCGCACATGGGCTGGAATACGCTCCGCCTCACCGCCCCGACGCCGCTCCTCGACGACCTGGTGGACGGCGCGCACCTCTATTTTGTCCACGCCTTCGCCGCGCCCGTCGGCCCCGAGACGCGGGCGACGTGCCACTACGCCGGCGTCGAGTTCAGCGCCGTCGTCGAGCGCGGGCGCGTCGCTGCGACGCAGTTTCACCCGGAGAAGTCGGCCGACGCCGGGGCCGCGATCCTCCGCAACTTCCTCGCCCGCTGACCTATGGCTGCCCGCTTCCAACTCTGGCCTGCCCTCGACCTCCTCGGCGGCCGCGCCGTCCGCCTCCGGCGCGGCGACTACGACGACGTGACGACCTACGACGCCACGCCCGCCTCGGTCCTGGGCGCCGTCGCGCCGTTCGCCGACGGACTGCACCTCGTGGACCTCGACGGCGCGCGCGACGGAAAGCCGACGGCCTCGCCGTTTCTGGATGCGGTGCTGAGCGAGAGCACGATCCCGGTCGAGGTCGGCGGCGGGCTGCGCACCGTCGAGGCGGTCGGCGACGTGCTCGGGCGCGGCGCAGCGCGGGCCATCCTCGGCTCCCGCGTAGCCGCCGACCCGGACTTCGCCCGGCAGTGCATCGAAGCCTTCGGGGCCGGCCGCATCGTCGTCGGCCTCGACGTACGCGACGGGCGGCCTGCCACGCACGGCTGGAAGCGTACCGCCGACGTCGAAGCGGAGATCCTGCTGGAGAGCCTCGCCTACGTCGGCGTCCAGACCGTCATCGTGACGGACATCCAGACCGACGGCATGATGACTGGTCCGAACGCCGCGCTCATCGAACGCCTCGCAGCCGCGTTCCCGGCCTTCTCGGTCATCGCCTCGGGCGGGATTGCCACGGTCGCTCATCTCGAAGCGCTCCGGGACGCCGGAGCCGCCGGGGCCGTTTTTGGGCGGGCCTGGATCGAGGGCGCGCTCGCCCCGGCCGACCTCGCCGCGTTCCGCGCCGGAGGCGTAGCCTGATGCTCGCCCGCCGCCTCATTCCCTGCCTCGACATCCGCGACGGCCGGACCGTCAAAGGGGTCAACTTCGTCGGCCTCCGCGACGCGGGCGACCCGGTCGAACTCGCCGTCCGCTACGCCGCCGAGGGGGCCGACGAAGTGGTTTTCCTCGACATCACGGCGACGGTCGAGAAGCGGCAGACCGTGACCGACCTCGCGCTCCGCGTCGGGCGGGCGCTCGACATCCCGTTCACCGTCGGCGGCGGGATTGCGAGCGTCGAGGACGCGGCGTCGGTGCTCGGAGCCGGGGCCGACAAGGTGGCAGTCAACTCGTCGGCCGTGGCGCGGCCCGCGCTCGTCCGCGAACTGGCCGAGGCGTTCGGGAGCCAGGCCGTCGTGCTGTCGGTCGATGCCAAGCGGACCGGGCACACGGCCTCGGGCTGGACGGTCATGACGCGCGGCGGGCGCACCGACACGGGCCGCGACGCGCTCGCCTGGCTCGCCGAGGCGCAGGACGCGGGCGCGGGCGAAATCCTCCTCACCTCCGTCGACGCCGACGGGACGCAGGCCGGGTTCGACACCGCGCTTCTCGCCGCCGCGCGGCCCCGCGTCCGCGTCCCCCTCATCGCCTCCGGCGGGGCCGGATCGCCGGAGCACTTCGCCGAGGTCTTCGCCGCCGGCCTCGCCGACGCCGCCCTCGCCGCCTCGCTCTTCCACTACGGCACGCTCGCCCTCCCCGACCTCAAAGCCTACCTCGCCGCGCGCGCCATCCCCGTCCGCCCATGCTGACCGCCGCCGACCTCGACCGCCTTGACTTCGCCAAAGGTGACGGCCTCGTCCCCGCGATCGTGCAGGACGCCGCCACGCGGCGCGTGCTGATGCTGGGCTACATGGACCGCACCGCCGCCCAGCAGACGCTCGCGACCGGCCTCGTGACCTTTTGGAGCCGAAGCCGGGAGACGCTCTGGACCAAAGGTGAGACCTCAGGCCACACGCTCCGCCTCCGCAGCCTCCACCTCGACTGCGACAGCGACGCCCTCCTCGCGCTCGCCGAGCCCGCCGGCCCGACCTGCCACACCGGTGCCGTCTCGTGCTTCGACGCCGACCCCGGCCTCGGCCTCCTCGGCGACCTGGAGCGCACGATTGCCGACCGCTTTGCTTCTGGCAGTCCCGGCTCGTACGTTCGGAGCCTCGCCAGCGCCGGCCTCGACCGCTGCGCGCAGAAGGTCGGCGAGGAAGCCGTCGAGGTCGTCATCGCGGCCAAGAACGCGGACGACGACGCGCTCGCCGGCGAGGCCGCCGACCTCGTCTTCCACCTCCTCGTGCTGCTCCGGCAGCGCGGGCTCGGGCTGGGCGACGTGACGGCGGTGCTCGCAAAGCGGCGACGGCCCGACCTCGACCCCGATTCCAGCGATCCGTGACTGACTCTCCGAACCCCGGCCCGTCCGCCGCCGACGTGGCCCGCCTGATCGACGAGGGCTTCGAGGCGTACCACAACCGGTTCCAGGCCCTCACCCGGCGCGCCACCGGCTGCTTCGCGCGCCAGGCCTGGGCCGAGAGCGCGCAGGACGACCGCGAGCGCCTCGCGCTCTACGAGAAGACCGTCCAGCAGACGCTCCGCCGCGTCCGCGGTGTCCTCGGGGCCGAGACCGAGAGCCGCGAGCGCTGGGCCGAGGCGCGGGCCGCCTACGCCGAGCGCCGCCGCGGCGAGCGCAACGCCGAACTGGCCGAGACCTACTACAACTCGATCACCCGCCGCGTCTTCGCAACCGTCGGCGTGGACCCGCTGATCGAGTTCGTGGCCGACGGGCTGACAGTGCCGGAGTCGATGGAGGCCTCGCCGTGCTCCAGCCGCGTCCCGCTCGGGCCGACCACCGCCGGCACGGTCGAGTCGGTGCTCCGGGGCTACGCCCTCGGCGTCCCGTTCGAGGACATCGGGCGCGACGCCCGCCGCGTCGCTGAGCGCATCGAGGCGCGCCTCTCGGAGACCGGAGCCGGCGGCATCGACCGCGTCGAGATGCTGGAGGCCGTGTTCTACCGCAACAAGGCGGCCTACCTCATCGGGCGGATCGTCGCGGCGACGGCCGAGGGCGAGGCGGTCGTCCCGCTCGTCCTGCCGGTGCTCCACGGCGACGGCGAGGGCGTCCGCGTGGACACGGCGCTGCTGACCTCGAACGCCGTCTCGCTCGTCTTCTCGTTCACCCGGTCCTACTTCCACGTCGTCTCCCCGCAGCCGTGGGCGCTCGTCCGCTTTCTCCAGACGATCATGCCGAGGAAGCGGACGGCCGAGCTCTACATCTCGCTCGGCTACACCAAGCACGGCAAGACCGAACTCTACCGCGCCCTCTGCGCCCACCTCGCGGAGACCGACGACTGCTTCGAGACCGCGCGCGGCACGCCGGGGATGGTGATGCGCGTCTTCACGCTCCCCGGCTTCGACGTCGTCTTCAAGATCATCAAGGACCGCTTCGACCCGCCGAAGCAGACCACGCGCGCCGAGGTCATGCGGCAGTACCGGTTCGTGATGCTCCACGACCGCGTCGGCCGCCTAGCCGACGTGCAGGCCTACGAGCACCTCGAGTTCCCCCGCGACCGCTTCGACCCCGACCTCCTCGACGAGCTGCTGGCCGTCGCCGGGCAGACGGTCCACGTCCGGGGCGACGACGTGGTGATCGAGCACCTCTACACCGAGCGCCGCGTGACGCCGCTCAACCTCTACCTCCGCGAGGTCGACGAGGCGGCGCAGCACTCGGCCGTCGTCGACTGCGGGTACGCGATCAAGGACCTCGCGGCGGCCAACATCTTCCCCGGCGACATGCTCGTCAAGAACTTCGGCGTGACGCGGCAGCGGCGGGTGATCTTCTACGACTACGACGAACTCGGGCTGCTCTCTGAGTTCGCCTTCCGCGCCCTCCCCGAAGCCCGCGACGAGGTCGAGCGGATGAGCGCCGAGGCCTGGTTCCACGTCGCGCCGGGCGACGTTTTCCCCGAGGAGATCGGGACCTTCCTCGGGCTACCGGCCCGGCTGCGCCCGCTCTTCCTCCAGCACCACGGGGACCTCCTCGACCCCGCGTTCTGGCACGCGATGCAGGCGTGGCAGCGCGACGACGAGCCTGTCGACATCTTCCCCTACCCCCCGAGCCAGCGCTTCCCGCAGCGCTAGACCAGAAGCGGACCGGCAGCGCGAACGACTTCGGCGGCACGCAGCCCGAACGGGCGCCCGGCCTCGCGGGCGTCGAGCGTGAGCGCAGCGGCAAGCGCCGTCTCGGGGTCGGCCCCCGGCGTCTCGCGGGCGAACTGGAACGGGAGCTGGGTCCGGTAGGCCGCACATGCCTCGACCTTCGCGCCGAGCGTCGCCTCGATGTCGAGAGCCGCAGGCGCACAACCATCGGGCACGCACTCGTCCGCCGGGGCGTCCGGGTGGCGGAGTGCGTAGGGCAGGTCGCGGTACCACGCCACCTGGATTCGGTGTTCGACGGCGAGACCGGCGACAGCGCGGACGACGTGCCGGTGGTCCGCGTGCCCGCCGATCCCCTGCGGCGCGAACACGAGGTCGGGCCGCGCACGGTCGAGCGCGCCGGCGAGGGCGTGGCGGACGGTGTCGGTGTACGGCTCGTCCGAGGTGTGGACGCCAGCGAAGAGCGTCCGGGCATCGGCATAGCCGCGGTGTGGCGCTTCGGGAAGGTCGAGGTGCACCGGCTCGGCTCCGAGTCGGGCGCAGCACGCGATGTCCTCGTCGCGTCGGACCGCCATGTAGTCCACCGAGGCGTCGATCCCCTTGTCGGTCTGGCAGGCAAGCGCGAAGCCGGTCGGGTCGGGGACCGACCGGGTGAAGACGGTGGCGACGACGACGCGCCAGCCGCGCTGGGCGAGGTGCACCGCCGTACCCCCGACGGAGAACGCGGCGTCGTCGAGGTGGGGCGAGACGAAGAGGGCCGTCGGCATCGGAGACGCTGCCGCTAGAGGAGCTGCGGGACCTCGCGGAACCGGCACGGGTCGGGGTCGGAGCCGTCGTAGTGCCAGTCGTCGCTCGGCACCGTCCCGAGGAGCGAGCGGTAGACGCCAGCGATCTGCTCGGCGCGGGCCTGCCAGCTGTAGAGCGTCCGCGCCTCGTCCAGCGCGGTCTCGGCGAGGCGGTGGCGAAGGGCGTGGTCGTCGAGGATGCGCTCGATGGCAGCGGCGAGGTCACCCGGCTGCTTGGGCGGAGTGAGGAGCGCGTCGCGCCCGTCGGCGAGGCAGTCGACGACGCCCACGACCTCGCACGAGACGATCGGCAGCCCGCTCGCCATCGCCTCCAGGATCGTGTTCGAGAAGCCCTCCATCCAGGTCGGCGAGACGAACACGTCGCCTTCGTGGTAGCGGGCGGGGACATCTTCGTACGGCGCGAGGCCCGCGATCTCGACCCGGCCCCCGATCCCGAGCGCGTCGACGCGCTGCTCGACGGCCTCCACGTCCGGCCCGATCCCGGAAACGACGAGCCGGAGCGGGCGGTCCAGGAGCGCAACGGCGTCGAGGAGGTCGAGCGCACCCTTGCGGCGGTCGACGCGGCCGTGGTAGAGCAGCACCGGCGGGTTGGCTACGTCGCCGACAGCGCGGTCGGGGCGCGGCTGGAAGCGCTCGACGTTGACCGCGCCCGGGACGATCGTGAACCGGTCGAGCGGGGTCCCGAGGCGCTCGTGGACCTCCTCGGCGAACGAGCGCGAGCCGATCAGGAGCGCGCCGGCGTGGCCGAGGACGGCCTCCATCGCCTGGCGGTGCGTCCCGCAGCAGCTCCCCACCCAGTGCCCGTCGCCGCCCTGGATCGAGACGACGTTCGGGATCCCGAGCCGGCGGCTCGCTTCGAGGGCGGCGAGGCCCGTCGGGTAGCAGTACTGCGCGTGGACCACGTCGAACGGAGCCTCGGCGTGCTTCGCCTCAATGACGCTCACCATCTCCTCGATGTCCGCCTCGTAGTCGCCCGAGGTCTGCTCGCCGACCGACTCCAGGCCGACGATGTCCACGCCCTCGACCGGCATCGGCGGGCCGTCGCCGTAGACCGTCGCCGCCTCGCCGCCGTAGTACTGCGAGACCATGACCACGTCGTGGCCCTGGCGGACGAGCTGGCGGAGGAGGTTGAGGGCGTAGACGCTCATCCCCGAGATTGTCGGGAAGAAGCGGCGGGAGATGAAGCAGATGCGCATGAAGGTCAGTTCGTGGTTGGCGTGTTTTGCTGAGATGTTCGGCAGAGCGGACGCCTCGGCGAGGCGTCCCTACCCCGCTGTCTCTGGTTGGGCGCGGTCGCCGAGCGCGCCGCTGTGTTCGGCCTCTTTCAGGTAGCGGATGGACTCAGGAATGGCCTCGTGGGCGCGGGGGCTCTCGCGGCTCAGCTCGACGGTGACGAGGCGCTCGAACCCGACCTCGATGAGCGCGGCGAGGACGGCGGGCACGTCCATGTCGCCCGTCCCGAACGGTTTGTGGAGGTGGACGCCGCGGTCCATGTCTTCGACAGCGACCGTCCCGAGTTGGCTGGCCCGAGCGCGGACGGTGTCGGCGGGGTCGGCCTCATTTGTGACGATCAGGTGTCCGGTGTCGAGGGCGAGCCGCAGGCCGGGCGCGGCGCGGCGGAGCTGGTCGTAGCCCGCGAGCGTGTCGACGAGGTGGCCCGGCTCGGGCTCGAACGAGGCGTCGACCCCGCGCTCGGCGGCGCGCTCTGCGACGGCTGCGACCCCTTCTTCGAGCCAGCCCCACGCCCTGTCCTCGTCCATCCCATCGGGAAGCGGGCCGGACCAGAACGAGACCGTCTCGCCGCCGCACGCGGCGCACACGTCGAGCGCCCGGGTCAGAAAGTCGAGGCGGCGCGTGCGGCCCGCCGGGTCGGGGTCGAGCAGCGTCGGGCGGTGCTTGTGGCGGAAGTCGAGGAGGAACCGCGCCCCGGTCTCGACGACGAGGCCGAGGCCGAGCTCGCGGAGCCGCCGGTCGAGGTGCGCCGCCCGGCGGTCGAGGTCGGGCGCGAACGGGTCGAGGTGGTGGTGGTCGAGCGTGAGGGCGACGCCGTTGTAGCCGCACTCGGCGATGAGCGCGAGCGCGTCGTCCAGCCGGTGGTTGGCCGCGCCGTTCGTGTTGTAGGCGTAGCGGAGCATCACGCAGCCTCCGCCCCAGCGCCTTCGGCGCGAAGGCCGACGACGTGCTCGGCCGGCTCGCGGTACATCGCGTAGATCGGCCCGGCGGCCTCTTCCATCAGGTCGAGGTGGACCCATGCGGAGCCGCCGAGCGCAGCCTCGCCTTCGGGCGCAAGCGGAACTGGTTGCGCCTCGGCCGGCGGCCGCCCGATCCCGACGAGGTCGGGATGGACGACCGCGTCGCCGGCCTCGATTCGTCCGAGCAGGCGGCGCACGTTGCGCGGCCCGATCCGGCCGTAGGTCACCGTCTCGACCTCCAGCCCCGGCACGATCGTCTTGACGACCGACACGTCGGCGTCCGGCGGCGAGAGTGCGACGGAATAGGCTTCGAGTCCAGCGTCGGCGCAGCGGCGGGCGACGTCGGCGGCGAGGGCCTCGGGCGTCTCCAGGCTGCGGTCGGTCGGGAGGTCGGCGAAGGCGAGGCGCTCGGCCTCGCGGAACCAGCGGTTCTCGAGCCGGCGAAGCTGCTCACGCCCGTCCAGCCCGGCCCACTCGGCGACGGCGTCGGTGGCGCGGCCTTCTTCGCCCTCGACGCCCATCTCGCGTACGCGGCGGAGGTAGGCGTCGGGAACGCGGCCTTCGAGGTCGGCCACCGGGCCGTGGGCGAAGCGCTTGCGGACGCGGCTCGCGCCGTACTCGAGGACGGCTTTTTGGAGCGCCCGCTCGCGGTCGGGGTGGGCACCCTCGCCGCAGCCCGTCAGCACGAGCGGGTGCGGCATCGCGCCCAGGTCGCGCTCGCGCCCGACGACGTAGATCACGGGGATCCCGAGCGGCGTTCCGGCGAGCTTCGCCATGAGTGTGATCCCGGCGTCCTCGATCTGCTCGATCCACCGCCGCGTCTCCGGGTCGGGCACGCCGCCGAGGTCGAGCACGAGGCCGCGGTCGAAGGCGCGGTAGCCGGTCGAGGAGGCGTCGCGCTGGACGAGTTCGAGGAGACCGTGCGCGAGGGCGCGCGCCGGCGTGTCGCCCGCGCCGAGGCCGTTCGTGATCGGGGTGTAGAGCGGGGTGTAGTCCGGCGGGAGGTTATAGGTGTGCGCCGCCGCCTCATCGAGAAGCATCCAGGCTGATTCCTCGTCGGCACTCGTGCCTGGGACGAACCGCGTCGCCTCGACCCAGAGCCGCTCGGTGTCCTCGGTGTAGTCCGTCCCGACCGGGAGGCGGAGCCGGAGCGGGTCGACGGCGCGCGCGCCGGCCTCCGCGAGGTCGCGGTAGCTCCCGCGCTGCGTCGCCATCTCCCGGAGCCGGTGGACGAAGACGCCCTCGGCCAACTCGCCCCACGCGCCGATGCGGGCGCGGTCGTCGGTGGTACCGTAGCCGATCCCGCTCGTGAACTCGCCGTCGAGCCAGGTCGCGACGGTCCAGACGGGGATGCCGGTTACGTCGAGCGGCGTGAGGGCGAACTCGTAGACCTCGTCGAGGTTGAGGGCGGCGCGGTAGCGGGCGACGGTGGGCGGGTCGGGCGGCACCCTAAAGTCAGGCGCGGGCGGGAAGTCAGACATGGGCGGGGTCGAAGTGGTCGTCGGGGACGAAGGTGTGGGTGTCGGCGGCGAACCAGTCGGCCGACGGGCGGCGGGCGGCTTGCGCGTCGAGCATGGCGAGCGCGAGCGGCAGCCCGCCCTCGGGGACGACCTCCCACGGCGTAACGACCATCTCGACATCGAGACCAGCGAAGAGGTCGCGGTAGCGCCGCATGTCGTCGTGCGTGAGGGGGATGTGGGCGTCGTAGGCCTTGTGAGTCGAGACGGCGAGCGGGCGACCGACGGGCGCGGCGTCGAGCTTGTACTTCAGCGCGTCGCCGCAGAAGAGCATCCGGCGGTCGGCGAGGTAGAGCACGGAGTGACCGGGCGTGTGGCCGCCGGTGTGGAGGAGCGCGGCTCCGTCGCCGAGGTCGGCGCGGTCGTCGAAGGGCCAGGCGACGGGGAGCGCCTGCGCCGTCGGAAGCTGCTCGGTGTGGCAGACGACTTCGGGCCGGAACCGCTCGGCGAGGCGCCAGAGCGCGCCCTGGACGTGGGCGTGCGAGTACGCCAGCCACCGCACCCCGCCGAGCGATTCGACCTGGTCGAGCGCCGCGTCCGAGTACCACCCGCAGCCCTCGAAGACGATGTTGCCCTCCTCGCGGACGACGAGAAACCCGCACGAGCCGATCCCGATGCCGGGGGTCGCGGTGAACATCCAGAGGTCGGGCAGCACCTCGCACCACGTCACCTCGACGCGGCGGTCGACCTCGTCGGCGGTCCAGAAACTCCACCCGTCGGCCGGCAGCGGGTGGCGGTAGTCGGTGCAGACGGGACAGTCGGGCGGCACGTCGAAGTAGCGCTGCCAGAAGCCGCAGTTCGTGCAGCAGAACGCGGGGAGGTCCAGGGTCGAGCCGGGCATAGCTAGGCGGTGACAGGTTCGGGGTCGACGCGGACGGGGCGGCTCTGGACGGCGGCGTCGAGGAGGCGCATCGTGTGGAGGTCGCGCTCGGGGCCGTACGGGAACGGCTCGCCCGACCGCACGGCATGTACGAACGCAGCAGCCTGTGCCTCGAACGGCGAGCGCTCGGCGTCGAACGGGACGGCCTCCTCCCGGCCGTCGGCGTGCGTGAGCGTGAGCGTCCCGCCGGGCGTCTGCCCCATGGTGTTGACGGCAAGCGCCCGCGCCTCCGTCCCGATCACTTCGAGCCGGCGGCGTGGGAACGCGTCGGGGCAGTTGTAGGCGACCGTGTGGCTGAGGAGCGCGCCCGACGCCGTCCGCCCGACGAGCACCGCGCCGTCGTCGACCGGGTAGTCGAACACCCGCTCCTGCGTGAGCGCGGCGACCTCGACAATCGGCTCGCCGAGGAGAAGCTGGGTGAGGTCGAGCCCGTGCGGGGCGAGGTCGATGAGGGCGCCGCCGCCGGCCCGCTCGGGGTCGACGCGCCAGTTGTCGCGGTAGAGCGCGTCGGGGGCCCAGTCGGCCGGGGTCCAGCAGGCGTAGTGGATGCGGACGCAGGTGACCGTCCCGAGCGCGCCGTGCGCGACGAGCCGGCGGAGCGCGACGTGCGCCGGGTGGAACCGCTGGTCGAACGCAGTCGCGTACGGCACCCCGGCCCGGTGAACCGCCTCGATCATGGTTTCGGCTTCGACCGCTGTCCGCGCCATCGGCTTCTCGCAGAGGACGGGCAATCCCGCCTCGGCAACGGCGGCGACGTGCGCAGCGTGGAGGTGATTCGGCGTGGCCACGTAGACGGCGTCGAGGCCGGGGTGACGGAGGAAGGCGTCGAGGTCGGCGTAGTGCGCGGCACCGGGCGCGGTCGCGGCGAGGGCCTCGGCGTCGGGGTCGCAGAGCGCGGCGACGGTGCCGGTGGCGGCGAGGGCTGGGGCGACGTAGTCCCGCACCACCCAGCCGCAGCCGACGATGCCCCACGCGAATGGTTGGTCAGCACTGCTCATCGCAGTCCCTCCGGCGGCCACAGCCCGGCCGCGTGCAGCACCTCGCGCTGGAAGTCCTGCTCGAACCCGGCATGGACGATGTTGCGCTGCCCCGCCTCGGTATCTGTCCCCAGCGCGTCGGCGAGCCGGAACCGCGCCGAGCGGGCGTGCCTCTCCATTTCGAGCACGCGGTCGAGCACGTCGGCGGCGTGGAAGGTGCGCGCGGCGGGCGTGTCGAACTGCGCCTCGCGCGTGGCAGCAAGCGCCGCCTTCGTCTCCTCACGCAGGTCACCGGGCAGCGCCACGAGGGCACGCTCGAACGCGGCCGCTGTCATCCGGTCCGCCGCGTCGCCCAGGAGCTGGTCCCCCGCAAAGCCGGCGTCGGGCAGGGTGACGTTGAAGAGGTGGTGGGCGAGGCCGGTCAAGAACGAACGCGCCGGGTCGGCCCCGAAGGTCGGGGCGAGGAGGACGGAGAGAAGCGCGACGCTCGCGCAGTGGTCGGCGTGGCTCTCGGCCGGGTCGAGCACGAGGCGCGGGACGCCGGGGTGCGTCGCCCCGGCGCGCGGCTGTCGGACGAGCACCTCGACGAAGCCTGGCTCGTCGCCGAGCGGGACAACGCGGGCCGGGTCCTGCGCGAGCGCCTCGCGCAGCCGGTCGCGCAGGGCACCGTCGAGCGGTCCAGCTACGTCGTCGAAGGCTTGGACGAGCGCGGCTGCGGCCTCGGCGTCGGTCAGCCCGTGGTCGCGCATCACGGCGCGGTCGATCCCGGCAAGGCGGACGGCGGCGAGCGCCTGCGCCGTCTCGCCGAGCGCAACCGCACCCAACGCATCGCCGCGCACGAGCCGCGTCCACGACCGGGCGAACAGCCACTCGGCCAGCGACCGCGGCGAGCGCGCGTCGCGCATCCGCTTGAGGTCCACGACCTCGCGGGCGAGGCCGGCGAGCGCGCCGACCCCCGCGAGATTTTCGGTTGCTGCGGCGGTCACGACGCCGAGGGCTCGACTGTCGGCACGGCGGCGAGGGCGGCCCCATCGCCTTCGGACGGCGCGCGGCGCGCGGCGCGGGCTTCGAGCCAGCCGAGGAGCGCCGCCTGCTGCTCGTGGAGCGCGTGCTCGGGCTCGCGCCCGTCGGCCGTCATCGGGCCCTTGAAGAACGTCCCCATCCACTCCATCACGCCGCCCTCGCCGTCGCGCTGAGCCGCGTCGAGGAGGCGGGCGATCTCGATCACGAGCGGGGCTGCGAGGATCGAGTCCTTGCAGAGGAAGTTGATCTTGAGTTGCATCTGCTCGCCGAGGAAGCCGACGAGGTCGACGTTGTCCCACGCCTCTTTGGCGTCGCCGCGCGGGCGGTAGTAGTTGATCTTGACGACGTGGTCCTCGACCTCGTAGCCGAGGATCTGGTCGAGGACGGAGCCTTTGGTCCCGATCTTCGAGGCGAGCGAGTCGGCCTCGCGGAGCGCCTCGCCGTCGCGGTTGCCGAGGATGTTAGTCGAGAACCAGCCCTCGACGCCGAGCGCGCGGGCGCGGAGGCCGGGGGCGACGAGCGTCTTGACGAACGTCTGCCCGGTCTTGCCGTCCTTGCCGGCGAGCGGGACGCCGTGGCGCTCCGCGAGTTCGATGAGCGCGGGCACATCAGCGCCGGTCGAGGGCGTGAAGTTGCCGTAGGGGACGCCTTCGAGGATCGCGGCGTAGGCGTAGAGCATCGCCGGCGGGATCCGGTCGTCGCCCGCCTCGACGGCCGCCTCGAACGCGTCGGCCGACTGGAAGAGGGCCGCGTCGCGCTCGGGCGTGGCCTCGGTCGAGGCGAGATTGATCATCACGACGCCGTCGAGGCCTTCGTCGTCGCGGAAGCGGCGGAGGTCGGCGCGGACGGCGTCGACGGCCACGGACGGGCTGTCGCAGTTTGCGACGTGGGCACCGGTGACGCCGCGGCAGAAGCGCTCGTCGCCGACAGCCGGCCACGGCGTGACAGCCGCGAGGGCGTCTTCGGCGGCACCGTACTGCTGAAGCGAGAGCACGTCGTGCCCACGCGCCGCAGCCGCTAGGTCGTCGCCGCTCACGTCCCACCCACCGATGACGAGGTCACCGTAGGGTGCGAGGTCGCAGATGAGGTCGGTGTCGAGCGAGGCGAGCGGGAGGCCGTGAGGTTCGGTGCGTCCCTGCCGGAGCAGTTCGACGCCGGCTGCGGCGGTCGTGCTGACGGCTCCGCCGACACCGACGATAGCGAGGCCGAGGCGGCGGGAGGGAGACGATGAGGGATCGGGGGGAAAAGGGCGTACGTCCAGAGAAGGAGGGCATTGCGGGAGGCGGGGAGAGAGAGTTGGAGATGCGCGAGGCCAGCTACAGGGCCTTTCCGCCCGTGTTCCCTTTCGGCGCATCACATAGGTTAGACCTACGCAATAACATCGGGTATCCATCCTCTAACCCGACGGCGTCCTACTCTCCGGTGCCCGACGTATGGTCCATCATGCAGCCGCAGCGTGCGTCTTGCTGCACCTTGCTCGAAACGCTACAGCACGACCTCGACCTCCTCGCCGAAGGTGTCGCTGGCCGCCGCGCGGTACTCGGGGACGGACTCGGCCAGGAGCAGCTCGAACCAGAACCGGGTGCCGCGCCCGGCGGTGCTCTCGACGTGGATCTGCTCGCCGTGGGCCTGGAGGATCTGCTTGGTGATGGCCAGGCCGAGGCCGGTCCCGCCCTGCGCCCGGCTGCGGGCGTTGTCGACGCGGTAGAACCGCTCGAAGATGCGTTCGAGGTGATCCTCGGCGATGCCGCGCCCGGTGTCGACGACCTCGATGCGGACCTTGTCCAGGTGGCGGCGCATCCGGCACTTCACGGTGCCGGCGTCGGAGTACGAGATCGCGTTGTCGATGAGGTTGGTGAGTACCTGCCGGATGCGGCTGCGGTCGGCCCAGACCTCGACGGGCTGGTTTTGGTAGACGAGGGCGAGCCCTTTGTCCTCGGCCTTCGGCTCTAGCATCTCGGCCACCTCCCCGAGGAGCCCCTGGAGGTCGAAGACCTCGGGCCGGATGAGGTCTTCGCGGTACTCCAGCTTGGCGATCTCGATGAGGTCGCCGAAGAGGTTGTTGAGCCGCTGGAGGTTCAGCAGCCCCTTGGCGACATACTTCTGCCGCTGCGCGTCCGAGAGCCCCGCCGCGTCAAGCGCTTCGAGGTAGCCGCCGACGGCGAAGATAGGGTTCTTGACCTCGTGGCTGACGTTGCCGATGAACTCGTTCTGGACGCGCGCCACACGCTGGAGCTCGTAGATGTCCTCGCGGAAGCGCTCGGCCATGGAGTTCAGGCTGCTGGCGAGGTCCTGCACCTCGGCCGCCCGCGTGCGCACCACGATCTCGCGGTCGAGGTCGCCCTCGTTGACGCGGCGGGCGCTCTTCGAGATCGCCTTGAGCGGGCGCGTCACCTGGAGCGCCGCGATCCACGCCCCGATGAGCGCCAGCACGAGCGCGAGCGCCATCCCGATGATGAGCGTCGCCTGCATCTTCTGGACGAGGGTCAGCAGCGGCGGGGCCGGCTGCCCGATGCGGACAACGTAGTCCGAGACGGGGCTGTAGTGGGCCACGTAGAGCACGGGCCCGAGGCTGCCCGTCCGCTCGTCGTAGCCGAAGCCGGTGCGGACAGCCTGCTCGACCTCAGGCTGGTCGAGAAACGTCCGGTCGGTGAGGATGCGCCCGTCGACCATCTCCCACACGAGGGAGTCCTTCTTGGCGACCCCGATCCGGTAGGGCGTCGCGGTGCTCGTTCGCTGGATTGTCTCGAAGAGCACCTCCGGGTCCTCGACCGTTTCTAGCTGGGCTGAGAGGTAGCGGGCCTGGACGCGGAGCGTCTCGCGCGCGGCGTCCTCCACCTGGCCGCGCAGCACGAGGAAGGCGTAGAGCCCCACGATCGCCACCGCCGCCCCGACGAAGAGGGCGAACGTCAGCATCATCCACGTCTGCGTCGAGGCGCGGCGCGGGAGGAGCAGGCTCTGGAGGTCTTTGAGACGGCTCATGGGTCAGAGGGCAGACGGCAGAAGGCAGCGTAGCAGGTCTGCCGTCTGTACGCTGCTCGCCGCCTTCTGGATCACGCTTCTTCCTCCTCCGGTTCTTCCTCGACGAAGCGGTAGCCGACCCCGCGCACGGTCTGGATGTGCTTGGCGAAGTCGCTGAGCTTCTCGCGGAGGTTCTTGATGTGGGCGTCGACGGTGCGCTCGGTGACCATCATCGCGTCCTTCCAGATCGTCTCCAGGAGCTGCTGCCGGGTGAACGCCTTGCGCGGGTGCCGGACGAGGTAGCGCAGCAGCTCGAACTCCGTCAGTGTCAGGCCGAGGTCCTCGCCGCCGAGCGTGGCGCGGTACTCGTCCTCGTAGATCATCAGGTCGTTGACGGTGAGGATATGGCTCTCCTCAGTACCCGTCCGGCGGAGGACGGCGCGGGCGTTGGCGAGGACTACCGACGGGCTGACGGGCTTGGTGAGGTAGGCGTCGCCCCCGGCCATAAGCCCTTCGATCTGGTCAGACTCCTCGACCTTCGCAGTGAGGAAGAGGATCGGGATCATCTCGGTCTCGACGCGGCCCCGCAGCCGCCGCGCCACCTCGAACCCGTCGAGGCCGGGCAGCATCACGTCGAGCACGACGAGGTCGACGCTCTGGGTCGCCTGTTCGAGGGCCGCTTCGCCGTCGTACGCCGTGAGCACGTTGAAGCCTTCCTGGCGCAGAAAGTGACTGATGATCTCGACGACGTCTTCCTCGTCGTCCACGACGAGGATGGTCATTTCGGAGGGCGTGAGCGTGGCCATGGCAGCAAGAGATGGGTGTAAGACGGGCGAATAGAGAAATGATACGCTCTAGCAGACTTCCCGTTCGGCCTAAATTCACGAGACACTGCCGGGCGAACGGCACCGCTACCGGATCACGCGCAACTCGACCCGCTCAGCGGCCCCGCGGTCCTGCCCGAGCGCGTCGGCCGCCGCCTCGGAGAGTTCGACGAGGAACCCCTCGCTGACCGGCCCCCGGTCGTTGACGCGGACGAGGACGGCGCGCTCACGGGCGGGCAGCAGGACGTGGACGACGGTCCCGAACGGGAGCGTCCGGTGGCTCGCCGTGAGCGCCTCCGGGTCGTAAGCCTCGCCGCTGATGGTCTCGCGGCCCCGGTAGGAGTCGGGGTAGACGAGCGCGAGGCCGGCCTCGTCGGGCGGCGGGATCGGAGCCGGGGCGCGGTAGTAGCGCTCGGCGGACGAGTCGGGCAGCGCCAGGACAGACCCGGCCGGGAGCGGGGCCGTGGTGAGGGTGTTGAGCGCGAGCAGGTCCGCGACTGTCGTGCCGTAGCGGGCCGCGACGGCGTAGAGCGTTTCGCCTCGGCGGGTGACGTGGACCCGGTCGTCGGGGACGGTGCTCTCGGTTAGGTCGTAGGGCGTGCTCGGCAGCGGGGCCGCCGCGGCGGGCGGCGGGGCCGCCTCGCCGGAGACGATCAGCTCCTGCCCGACCGACAGCAGGTTCGTCTCCAGCGCGTTGCGCGCCTTGAGGCCGTCGACGGTCATGCCGTAGCGCCGCGAGATCAGGTAGAGCGTCTCCCCCGCCTGCACGACGTGCACCGCCAGCGCACCGCCCGAGGCCGAAAGCGGCGGCGCGGTGACCTCGCCGCGCGCGCCTCGGCCGATGCGGACGCGCGCCATCGCCGCCGGAGGGGGCGGAGGCGGAGGCGGACCGGCCGGGATCGGGGCCGGCGTTTCGAGCACGACGGGTCGGTCCTCCAGCGGTTCGATCTCCGACAGCGGGAGAGCGTCGGGTGGCTCCGGTATGACCGGATCGGCAGTGCCGGGTAGTTCGGCTACTTCTTCGCCCTCCCAGCCGATGCGTCCCCCGTCAGTCGCCGCCACGCGGAGCGGCTGCCCGATGCTGATGATGTTCGAGGTGAGCCCGTTGTACGCCTTGAGCTGGTCCACGGTCAGCCCGTGCGTCTGGGCGATCTTGAAGAGGGTATCCCCGGACTGCACCACGTAGACTGCCTCGCTCTGCGCAAGCGCAGGCACCGAAGCCAGCACGAGGCCCGCCGCGAGGGCAGCGCGCCGGAGCACGCGCGGAACGGTCTGCAAAAGCATTCGCATTGTCGTGGCTAGTCGAACCCGATGCCTTGCGCTTCGAGCAGGGCGCTCTGAAGCTCGGCGCGGGCGTGGGGGTCGGACGCCGCTACCCCAATCCCGGCCTGGTAGGTGCGGACTGCGTCGTCTTTCCGGTGCAAGTCCTCGTAGAGCTTGCCGAGGTGGTAGTAGGTGCCCACATAGTCCGGCTGGTCGGCGACGAGCCCTTCGAAGTAGGCCAGCGCCTGCTCGGTCTCGCCGAGCCGGAGGTACTCCTGCGCGAGGGCGTAGCGGACGAAGGCGTCGTCCGGGTCCTGGCGGTGGAAGTCGAGGAGCTGCTCGAACCGGCTCATGGGGGATCTCGGAAATCAGCGCGGCGGTCTGGCGTCGGGGCGTGCAAAACTACCACGGACGAACCGTGCAAACGCGCGAGGCGCATCAGAATTACCACCCGCCTCCGGCTCCGCCACCACCAAAGCCGCCGCCGCCAAAGCCTCCGAACCCGCCCCCGAACCCGCCCCCGCCAAAGCCTCCTCCGAAGCCGCCGCTGCTGCGCCCGCCGCCGAAGCCGCCGGGAAACACGATCACCGGCGGCAGCCCCGAGCGCCGCCGCCGCTGGCCACCACCGCCCGACTCGCTCCGCCCGGACGACAGGAGCGCGATCACGATGATAGCGAGGATCACGAGGAGCGCGAACGGCACCCCGTCGCCGGGGCCACCCGGCGATGGCTCGGCGGTGTACTCTCCCTCGGCGGCGGCCACGAGCGCGTCCACGGCGCGCGAGATGCCGGCGTAGAACTGCCCCTGCCGGAAGCTCGGCACGACGACCGAGCGCACGATCCGCCCGGCAACCACGTCGGGGATGGCTCCCTCCAGCCCGTAGCCCGTTGCGATGAACACCTCGCGGTCGCCCGTCGAGACGAGGAAGACGACGCCGTTGTCCTTGCCGCCCTGGCCGACGCCCCACTGCTGCCCGAGTTCGGTGGCGAACGGCCCCGGCTCGGCCCCGCCGAGCGTCGGGAGGATGACGACGACGATCTGGTTCGAGGTCGAGTCGTCGAAGGCGACGAGGCGCTGGTTGAGCGCCTGGCGCTCGGAGCGCGAGAGGAGGTCCGCCCGGTCGATCACGAGCCCCTCGGCCGGCGACGGGCGCGGCGGGATGCGCTGCGCCTCGGCCGGCCCGCCGGCGGCGAGCGCGAGAGCGGCAAACCAGAGGCGGAAGCGCATGAGAGACCCGTGGGGGCGCGGCGCGCCCTGGCGGCTAGCTGCTGAAGTCTACGGTCGGTGCCTGCTCGGCCCCGGCCTCGGCCTCGAACGGGACGCGGCGGTCGAAGCCGAAGAGCCCGGCCCAGAGCGAGGTCGGGAAGCGCCGCACCGAGGTGTTGTAGTCCCGCACCTGCTCGTTGTAGCGCGTCCGCGCCGTGTTGATGCGGTTCTCCGTCCCTTCGAGCTGGACCTGGAGGTCGCGGAACGCCTCGGTGGCGCGGAGTTCGGGGTAGTCCTCGCGGACGGCGTTGATGAGCGCGCCCGTGGCGGCTCCGAGCTGCGACTGCGCCTCCTGGAAGCGCTGGAGGGCCTCCGGGTTGTCGAGGTCCTCGGCCGAGAGGGTCACGTTGACGGCGCGGGTGCGGGCCTCGGTGACCTCCTGGAGCGTGCTGCTCTCGAACTCCGCCGCGCCCTGCACGGTGCCGACGAGGTTCGGGATGAGGTCGGCGCGGCGCTGGTAGGCCGTCTCAACATTGGCCCACGCCGCCTCGACGGTCTCGTCGGCCGAGACGAGCGCGTTGTAGGTCCCGCACCCGGAGCAGCCGGCGAAGCCAACTACGAGCGCGATGACAAGGATGACGATGGCCCCGGTGCTTCGCATGACAGTGGAGAGTTGGTCTGAAAGAGAGAGGAGCGGCACGCCGGAGGTCACCGCCGCTGCAACATACTACCCACGACGCGTTCGGTGCCCGAGCGGGTTAGGGTCGGTTCGGCGTGGAGGGCTAGGAGGGGTGGTCCGGCGGGGAGGCATGCCAGGAATCGGAGGAATGGCTGGAGTGGGAAGAAGTATGGGTCGGCGCGGAGCGCAAGGGTCTTCGTAACTTTTATGCCTTTTCTTGACTCTCCCACTCTCCCACTCTCCCACTCTCCCACTCTCCCACTCTCCCACTCTCCCACTCTGGCCATGCCCCTGCTTCTCCTCCTCGTCGCCGTGAGCCTGCTCGCCCCCAGTGCCCTCGCCCAGCGTGGCCTGCTCGACCGGGGCACGGTGCAGCTCGGCGGGACCGTCGGCTTCGCCCGGCTCGGGGGCGACCTCCAGGCCAACGCCGACGGCAGCCGCACGAGCGCCGTCGTCCTCGACCCCCGCTTCGGCTTCTTCCTCGCCGACCGCCTCGCGCTCGGCACCACGCTCGCCTACGAGACCACGTCGAGCAACGTCACCGACACGTCGATCCTGACCGTCGGCCCGAACCTGAGCTACTACTTCGGGCGACCGCCGCGGCCGTTCTACCCGTTCGTCACCGCGCTCGTGGGCTACTCGCGCGCCAGCACGGACTTCGCTACGCCCGCAGGTGACCCGCCGCTCGCGTTCCGCGCCTCAGGCTTCGCACTTGGGGCAGGGCTCGGCGTGCTCTACCTGGTGTCTTCCCGCGTCGGCGTGACCGGCGAGGGGTTCTTCCAGTCCGCCTTCTACGGCTCCGCCGAGGGCGTGGACACCCCGACGGCCAACCGCTTCGGCCTCCGCCTCGGCGCGGCGGTGTTTCTGCGCTGACCCAGTCTTGCAGTGACGAAAGGCGTGGGCAGAGCTAGCTGGTGCTCACCGGCAAGAGCAAGCAGCCTGGCTTCGAGGGGTGGTCTTTGACGAGGCGGCCGCTCGGGACGCCGCGCAGGAGCCACAGGATGAGCGCATCGCCCCCGGCTGCGAGCGTAAAGAAGGTCCCGAACCAGAACACGGCCCCCATCCCGAAGGCGAGCCCGACGAGCGCCGGGACGAGCCCGAGCACGACGCCCGGTGCCGCCGCACCGGTGCGGTAGGCGTGCGCCGGCAGCGCCGCCGAGCAGTGCGCGTAGGGCGTCAGCGTCTTGACCTGGAAGCCGAAGCTCACCGTCCCCGCCGGGGCTCCGGCAAGCCGCCATGCGATCCCGTGCAGCGCCTCGTGCACCACGATGCCCGCGGCGAAGATCAGCAGAAACCGCCACAGCGGCGTGACGAGCGCGTTGAACCCGTCGCCCAGCACACTCCAGCCCCAGAGGAGCCCGTACCCGCCCACGAGCAGGACGAGCACGGGGAGGATGAACCCGAGCGCGTAAGCATTCGCCGCCGCGACAGACGCCGTGCGGTCCTCGCTGCCGTCAGGAATATCGTACGCCTCCATCTGAAATCGTAGGGGCGCGGCGGTGCTGCGCCCTCGACCGCGTGGTGATTCTGGGCACGATACTGCTATGCCCTTACGGGTGGCGTATAGAATATCGTCCATTCTCTCGATCCCTCAATCCCCGAGCCCTCCGATGGCTCAGACCTCGATCTCGACGCCCTGCTGCGGCAGGATGACTTCGGTGCCGGGGTAGAGCCGCTGGATCGTGTCCCGCATCCACCGCTTCGCCTCGGTCTCGCCGTGGACGAGGACGATCTTCTTAGGGCGGAGCCGGCCGACGAGTTCGATGAGGTCCTGCCGGTGCGAGTGTCCGCTGAACCGAAAGCGGCCGACCTCGGCGCGGACGGGCTGCGGGGCTCGGCCGTTCCCCTCGTCGAGCACGACCTCGGTGCCCTCGGCGGCGGCGCGCTGGAGCCGGTCGCCAGGCGAACCCTCTTTCGAGAAGCCGACGAAGAAGATGCCGTGCCGCTCGTCCTCGACGAGGCGCTGGGCGAGCTTGTTCGAGAGCGTGCGCTCGAAGAGCATGCCGCTGGAGGTGACGTGGATGCTCGGCTCGCCGATGGCCTGCCGGGCGCGCTCGTCGCTGCGCGGGAAGCGCTGCTGGTCCACGCCGAAGACCTCGAAGTCCGGGTTCAGCCGGGGCGAGGCGAGGCGCGTGCGGTCGTAGAGGTCGGCCACGGCGCGCATCTGGCCGTTGGTGTAGACCGGCGTCCTGTCGGGGACGATGCCGCGCCGCTTGTAGCGGTCGATGAGCGCGAGGATCTCCTGCGCCCGGCCGAGCGCGAAGACCGGCACGAGGACCGTCCCGCCGCGCGCGAGCGTCCGGGCGATGGCCTCGCCGAAGAGTTTCTCCTGCTCGCGGCGCGTGGTCTGCTCGGCCTCCTCGTCGGCCCCCATCGTAGACTCCAAGAGGAGGACGTCGACAGGCTCCTCCGGGTACTCGCCGCCAGGGATGATCGTCTGCGAGCGGAGGTGGGTGTCGCTCGTGTAGAAGAGGCGGCGTCGCTGCTCGCCGTCCCCGACGCGGAGCAGCACGCCCGCCGCGCCGAGAACGTGCCCAGCGTGGTAGAACCGGCCCCTGACCGGCTCCCCTCCTCGCCGCCCCGTGAGGTCGAACGTCGCGTCCAGGTTATGGCCCTCGTAGATGTACCCGAGTGCCTCAACCGTGTCGGCGTCGAAGAGCGGGCGCGCCGTCGTGGAGCCTTCCATCAGGCGGCGGCGCTGGAGCCGGGCCGACGACGGGAGCAGCACCTCGGCCAGCATCTGGGTCGGCTTGGTCATGTGGACGCCGACAGTCGGGAAGTGCTGGACCAGTACGGGGAGGGCACCGAGGTGGTCGTGGTGGGCGTGGGTGACGAGGACATGGTCCACCGGGCGTTCCATCCGGTCCCGGATCAGCGCGAGGTCGGGCAGACTGTCTACGCCGTCTTCTTCGGGGTCCACGCCCGCGTCGAGCACGAGGCCCGTGCCCGCGAGGTTGAGGTAGTGGCAGCTCGCTCCGATGTCGTCCGTGCTCCCCAGCGCGAGGTAGTGCATCTGCAAGTCGTTCGGTCCGTGAGGTCAGCGCGCTTCAATCCCCCGGCGCGTTGCAGGTTCTCCCGTGCCGCCGCGCCCGGCCGGCCTGCCCCAATCTTCACGCCCACGCCGCAGGGTCCGCTACCGGACGACGACGACCGGCACAGTACTCACCTTCGCCCCTGCCTGAGCGCGGACGAAGTAGGCTCCGCTCGATGCCTCGCGCGCGTCCCACCGCAGGCGGTGGAGGCCCGCCGCCCGCTCCCCGTCGGCGAGCACGGCCACGCGGCGACCGAGTGCGTCGTAGACCTCGACGGTGACCGAGCCGGCCTCGGGCAGCACCAATTCGACCGTCGTCTGCTCTGCGAAGGGGTTGGGGTAGCCCCGGCGAAGCGCGAACGCCTGGCGAGCCGCGCCGTCCTCCTGCGCAACCGGCATCGGAATGATGAGCCGGACCGGCAGGTCGAAGGCGAGGCCTTCCGGCCCGAGGTCCGTGTCCACGGAGAAGGAATCTTCGTACGTGCTCGGCGCCAGCCCGGTCGCGTCGAAGTCCACCACCACTTCGGCCGACCCGTTCGCCGGAATCGTGTCCTGGGCCGGGGTGAAGCCTACCACAAAACCGCCGCTGGTCTCGGGGAATGAAAAAGCGACGGACTGGTCGGTGTCGTTCATCAGGATGACGGTCTCTGAACCGAACGAATCAGGCCCAAAGGAGAGCGTGTCCGTCAGCACCGCCGGGTCGAACCGGACGAACGCATCGCTGGCCCGGCCGCTGAGCCGGAACGAGGCGTCCATCCCGCCGCCTACGCAGTTGGTCGTGAGCGGCTGCCACCCCGTGCACCCCGTTCTAAAGCCGTCGCGCGGGTTGCGCCAGTGCATTTCGAACCCGATGGGCTCGGCCGTGTCCTGCCTGTTCCAGCGCCACTGCCCCGAGAGCGATGGCGGCACGTCCACCACGAGGCTAGCCCAGTACGTCCCCTCCGTGAGAATCACCGAAGGCGACAGGGCCGCTGCCAGGTCGCCGTCCCCGATGCTGTCGACCGGCACGTTGAGGCGGCGCTCTATGAGCGAGTCTGGCCGCCCGTCCACATTCGCGTAGAAGTAGATGTCCGCAATCTCAATAGGAGTGGCATTCTCGACATAAGCCCCGAGCACGGCGAGTTCGGTGATGCTCCACGCCACAGTGTCCGGCACCACGAAGTCGTCCGCGCCCTGCGCGTCATACTGGACCTCGCTCCCCCCAGCTTGCTGCGAGGGGAAGTTGTTTTCGCTGGGAGCGCCCGTCTGGTCGTAGAGCACCTCGGCTCCGCCGCGCGGTACCTCCAGGACGGACGGCTGCGCAGGGATGCTGAAGGGTTGGGTGTGCTGGGCTGCGAGGCCGGTGGCCGTCAGGGCTATGGCGGTGAGTAGCGTGTAGCGGAGCATGTGGTGGAGGATTGGAGGTGTGTCTGGGATCGAGAGGTGCGCTGTCTCATCGCGAGGACAAGGCCCGGTTGGAGACCAGTGCGAATCTGTGTGAGGTTTGTACCCCTACACCGAAAAAGAGGGATACGAGGTGACATCGCAACTTCTATAATACACATATCAATACCCATACCATAAAAAGAGGGAGCCCCCACGCCTGCGGGAGCTCCCTACTGCGCGACTGTCTCTGCCGCGCGACTGTCTCTGCGCTGCCGGGCTAGGCAGGCTGTCCGTCCTTCTGCTCCTGGAGCTTCTCCCAGTCCGCGAGGACTTTCTCGAGCCCCCGGTCGGTCAGCGGGTGCTTGATGAGCTTGTCGAGCGTGTCGAACGGCATCGTCGCCACGTCCGCGCCGAGCTCGGCGGCGTCGACGACGTGCATGGGGTGGCGGATGCTGGCCGCGAGGATCTGCGTGTCGTAGGCGTAGTTGTCGAAGATGGTACGGATCGAGGCGATGAGGTCCATCCCGTTGGAGGAGATGTCGTCGAGGCGTCCGATGAAGGGACTCACGTACGTCGCCCCAGCCTTCGCCGCGACGAGCGCCTGGGTCGGCGAGAAGATGAGGGTGCAGTTGATGCGGATGCCCTCGTTGGAGAGCGTCTCGATGGCCTTGACGCCCTCGCGGATCATGGGGACTTTGACGGTGACGTGCTCGTGGATCTGGGCCAGCTTGCGGCCTTCCTCCACCATCGCCCCGTACTCGGTCGCCACGACCTCGGCGGAGACGTCGGAGGCGAGTTCGCAGATTTTGTAGATGTGCTCCTCGAAGTTCGAGGCCCCCGCCTTCATGGCGAGCGATGGGTTCGTGGTGACGCCGTCGAGGACGCCCATGTCGGCGGCTTCGCGGATCTCGTCGAGGTCGGCGGTGTCGATGAAGAATTTCATGGCGGTGTTGAGCTAGAAAGGGAGGCAGCGGAGGTCTCTATACGCAGACCTGGTATCGTCGTTCGCGCGGGACCTTCCATTTTTGCGCACGCTGCGCCGGGCCGGTCGCTCGGCGTACGCCACCGCGCCGTACACCGGTGGCGTAGTTTGGGGCGCTCCCCTCCCCGACCACGGCCTCTCCATGCCCCACCTCTGCCTGTTCGAAGACGCGACGGTCCACCACCTCGCTCCGCTGGCCTCCACCCGCGCCGCAGGCGACCTGCGCGTCGGTATCCAGACCCTGAGCGAGCGTCAGCGGCGCGCCTTTCCGCACGACGGTTTCGTCCTCCACACGCGGGCGCTGGTCGCAGGCGCGGCGGCCCAGGACCACGCTGGAGCTTCCTTCAACGCGCTGCCCAATGAGCACCGCGGCGTCCTCTTCGTCAATCAGCGGTGGCTCGTTCAGCCGGGCGACCTGCTGGAGCGCGTGCGCGCTGCCGCTGCGCCGGGCGAACCGGCCCGCGTCTTTCTCCAGGGCGACACGCTCCTCGCCGCGTGGCACCCGGCCCCGCAGGCCGGGCTGCTGGGGGCCGACGCGCTCGGCCCGTCTCACTTCGAGGGTACCGCCGAGGAACAGGTCGACGGCGCGACGCTCATCAGCCGCCTGTGGCACCTCCTCGACGATGTGCGCGAGCGCATCGCAGATGACTTTGCCGCCCTCGACCGCCACGGCCGCGAGGGCGCGACGGTACACGAAAGTGCGATCCTGCTGGAGCCCGGCAACATCTACCTCGCTCCTGGTGCCGAAGTCCGGCCAGGGGCCATCCTCAACGCCGAGGGCGGGCCGATCTACCTCGACGAGGGTGCGGCCATCGGCGAAGGTGCCATCGTCTTCGGGCCGCTCTACCTCGGGCCGAACGCCAGCATGCGGGCCGGAGCCCGGGTCGATGGCGTCGCGGCAGGCACCCACGCCGAAATCGGCGGCGAGGTCAAGGCGAGCATCGTGCAGTCCTACTCGAACAAGGTCCACGACGGCTACATGGGCAACTCCTACATCGGCCGCTGGTGCAACCTCGGGGCCGACACCAACACGTCGAACCTCAAGAACGACTACGGCGAGGTGAACATGTGGGACTGCGTCGCCGAGGCGTTCGTCGGCACCGAGCGCGGGCGGCTCGGCCTCATCATGGGCGACCACTCGAAGTGCTCGATCAACACCATGTTCAACACCGGCACCGTCGTCGGGGTCTTCTGCAACCTCTTCGGCGGGGGCTTTCCGCCGCGCTACATCCCGGATTTCTCGTGGGGCGGGGCCGACGGCTTCGTGAACTACCGGCTGGAGAAGGCACTCCGCGTGGCCGAGGCTGTGACGGCCCGCCGCGGCATGCCCCTCACCGACACCGACCGTACGCTGCTGACGGTCATCGCCGAGGCGGCCTACGCGCGCCGGAAGGGGCAGGCCGCCTGACGCGCAGGGCCGGCTCGCAGGCCGGTAAGTCGGATGGGGACTATTCGGATGGGGACTATGATGAAAGAGGCATAGGGGTTGCCCCCAGCGGGAATATGCCGTAGCATTGGGCAGCCCGTGCCTAACCCGTCCGCCTTTGATGCGCCGCTGCCTCCTTGTGCTCGCTGCTCTGCTCACGGTCCCTGCCGCCGCGCAGGACCCCGAAGCCCTTCCGTTCTCACTCGAACTCGTCGAGGTCGACGTGACGGGGATGCCGGGCCTCCACTCCTTCGCGTGGGCCGAGCACGGCGGGCGGTGGCTGTTCATCACCGGCCGCGTGGACGGCCTCCACGGCATCATCGAGTCCGGTGCCTTCGCTGCCGAGCAGGCCAACGGCTCCCTCTGGGTCGTGGACCTCGCCGGTGACCAGGTGTGGTCGCGCTCGCTCAGCGAACTGGGCGACGCTGTCGCCGACCCGCTGAAGGTGTCGAACCCGCAGTACCACCAGGAGGGCGAGACGCTCTACGTCGTCGGCGGCTACGGCACCGACTCTTCGACTGGCGACAAGATCACGTTCCCGACGCTGACGGCGCTCGACGTACCAGGACTGATCGGCGCGGTGGTCAACGGGGGCGCGCTCGCGCCGCACATCCGGCAGTCGGCCGACGAGCGCCTCGCCGTGACCGGCGGCGAACTCCGCACTCTCGAGGGCCGCTACCTCCTCCTCGGCGGACACCGCTTCGACGGCGCGTATTCTCCCGGCGGTGGCAGCTTCACGCAGGCCTACACCAACCAGATCGCCTCGTTTCTCCTTATCGACCAGGGGGGCACGCTCGGCATCGACGACGTGCAGACCGTGACCGACGAGGACGCGCTGCACCGGCGCGACCTGACCGTGGCCCCGAGCTTCGTCCGAGGGCAGTGCGACGGTGCGCCCTGCATCACCCAGGCCCACACGATGTACGCCGGGGTCTTCCAGCCGAGCAACCTCCCGTACCGGACGCAGATCCACGCCACGCTCTCGGACGGGCTCGCGTTTCAGGAGAGCAGCTTCGAGCAGCGATTCTCGCACTACACCGCCCCGGCGCTCCCGCTCTGGGACGAGGTGACCGAGACGATGCACACCGCGTTCTTCGGCGGGATGGCGCAGTTCTATTTCGACGAGGACGCGGGGGAGGTCGTCGAGGACCGCTTCATCCCCTTCACCGACGACATCGTGACGCTGACGCACGAGGTGGCCGAGGGCGGCACCACGTACGAGACGGTAATGCCGGTTCAGATGCCGGGCCTGCTCGGCACAAACGCGGCGCTCATTCCGGCCTCTGTCCCCCGCTCCGACCTCGAGATCGTCCGGCTGCGCGACCTCGACGAGCGCACCCTGATGGGCTACATCGTCGGCGGCATCCTATCGACGATGCCGAACCCCGGCTGGATGGGCATGACGGCTGCCGAGACGAGCGCGAGCGACCGCATCTTCGCCGTCTACCTCACGCCGGAGTTCACCTCCAGCACCGAGCCGGCGGCCGAGTACGCCAGCCTCCGGCTCGAAGCTCCCTACCCCAACCCGTTCCGGACCCGGGCCACGGTCGCGCTCGTGCTCGACCGGCCCGCGCCGGTAGTCGTCGAGGTGTTCGACGTGCTCGGCCGGCGGGTGGCCGGGCTGCACGACGGACCGCTCGCGGCTGGCCGGCACACGTTCGCGCTTCAGGAGCGCGACCTCGCGCCGGGAGTCTACGTCGTCCACGCCTCCGGCGACGGCGTCAGCGCCACGCGCTCCGTCGTGCGGGTGCGGTAGTGGCACGCGTTCGGTAGCACCGCAGACGGCTCGGCGAGCCGTCCCTACCTCCTCAGGTTCTGGCCCGAAAGGACTTTTGCCTAGCACCAGACGGGTAGAGTACCAAACGGGTAGGGCGCGGTCAGCGCCACGCGCTCCGTCGTCCGGGTGCGCTAGCGCGGTTAGCGCAGAACCGTCACCCCGCGCGTCGCGCCAAAGTCCTCGCCCTCGACGCGGACGAAGTAAACCCCCCGCGCCAGGCCACGGGCGTTCAGGGTTGCCGTAGCGGGTCCAGGTACGCCCTCCAGCAGCGTGGCGACGAGCCGGCCACGCACATCGTAGACCCTGACGCTCACGTCTTGGACCTCGCGGACATCCACCTGCACCGTCGCTTCGCCGACGATGGGGTTGGGAAAGACCGCCAGGGCATTGCCTGCGCCGAAGACCTGGACAGGGGCGGCGTTGAGGACGACCTCGGTGCCGTCTTCGCCCAGCAGGCGGAGGCGGAACGTGAAGGTGCCGGGGCCGAGGCCGGGCACGCGCACGGTGTAGGTCGCCGCCTCCTCAGGGTCGATGGCCGGCACCGAGGCCGCGACGGGCTCGAACTGCCCGTCGACCTCGCGCTCGACCGTGCCGGAGACGAACCCGGACTCGCTCGGCAAGAAGAAGGTCAGCACGACATCTCGCCCGTCCACGCCGGCCGAGAAGGCAATAGCCTCGCACGCCGGGCGGAGCGTCCAGCCCACGTCGCGCAGCATGCCGCAGGTGATCGGGCCGGGGTCGTGGATGGCCTCACCGCGGGCGAAGCTCGGCGTCATGAGCGCGTTGATCGAGCCCGAGGGGTAGAGCTGCTCGTCGAGGTGGGAGAACGAGGAGCCGGGCTGCCACACGAGCGGCGCGAAAATCTCCGGCAGGTCCGTGCCCTGTGCGCGCGCCGTCGGGCCGTCGAAAAAAACGGACCCGCTCGTGAGCGCGTCTGCGAGCGGGGCGGAGAAGTTCTCGAGGCTCAGCAGGGGCGTGCCGTCGCCGCGCTCGGCGAAGCGCTCGTAAACCACCGGGAAACGTTGCCCTTCGGTCGTCTCGATCCCCCAGCTCCCGACCTCGCCCGCCACGTCCATCGAACCAATGAAGCCCAGCCCGTGCCCGAGTTCGTGGAGGACGACCGTCGTGAGGTCGAACTCGTTGTCGGGCGGGTCCGCGTCGAGGCCGAAGTACCAGCTTGGGAACTCGCTGTTGAAGGTGGCGCGGATGTCAGGGGTGGAGCCGCTCAGGTTTCGTCCCGCCAGGGCTTCGGCAAGGGCTGACGCATACCAGGTGTCGGCCTGCGGTGCCCCGCCAAAGTTGGCGATGATGCGGGGCGAGGCGGTACCGAGGATGCTAGCCTCCTCGGCAGGCTCCCACTGCGCAAGAATGCGGATCGGCACCGACGACTCGACGCGCTCGCTCCAGATGTCTACGGCAAGCTGGAACGCCGCCTGCGCCTCCGCCGGGAAGTTCTCGTACTCGACCTCGAACGTGGCGCGCGCCTCCGAGCGCTGCGGCTCACGCACGGTCTCTCGCGCACGCCCGTGTCCGTGCCCGTGAACGACGGGAGCCTCGAAGTCGGCGCGGATCGTATCGGCCGGTGCCCAGCCGAACACGATGCCTCCCTGCGCGAGCGCGGGCTGGGCGAGTGAGAGGGAAGCGAGGCCGCAAACGAGCAGGCCAAGAAGACGAGCGGAACCGTGCATGGATTAGAGGCGGTCGAGGGCGGCTTTGGCGCGCTGTTCGAGCGCCTTGTGATAGGCGAAAGGGTCGTCGTTGGCGAGGGCGCGCTCGTAGGCAGCGCGGGCGCGGGCGTGCTCCCCCTGCGCCTCGTGCACCTCGCCGGTGTAGTACTGCGACCAGGGGCCCCACTTCGCGAGCGGGTCTCCGGGGTTGCTGACGGCGAAGCCGTAGTGCCGGAGCGCCTCGCGCCATGTGCCGAGAAGCTGGTACGCCCGCCCGCTGCGGTAGGCAGCCTCGGCCCGCTCGACCTCCGACGCCTCGCGGTCGCCGAAGACAGGCTGCAGCGTCTGCACGGCCTCCGCGTAGCGGCCCCCGTCGAAGGCGGTGCCGCCGAGCAGGAGCGTCCGCTCCCGGTCCGAGAGCGGCGCGGCGAGGCGGGCCTCGGCCTCGCGCCGCGCGGCGGCGTCGCTGTCGAAGTTCTCCCGGACCCGGACGCGCTCGTAGTACGGCACCGCCTCGGCGCGCCGGCCGGAGAGTTCGAGGGCGAGCCCGGCGTGGAGGTTCGCCTGCGCCAGGAGCGCCTCGCCGGGGAACGTCCGCACGTAGCGCTGGAAGTAGCCCGCGGCCTCCGCGAACGCGTCCTGCCGGAACAGCGCCTGGCCGAGCGAGAAGTCCACGTACGGCATCGGGAAGACACCGGGGGGCTGGAGCAGGCGCTCGGCGCGGCGCAACTCACGCTCGGCCTCGGCGGCGCGGCGCTGGTTGATCAGCGAGTAGCCCACGATGTAGCTCACGACCGGGCTCTCCGGGTAGCGCGCGGCGACCTCCCGGAGCATCGCCAGCCCGCCGCGCTTGGACTCGTTCACGAGCTGGTCGGTGAGGGCGAAGAAGGCCGCAGCCTCGTCGCGGTAGTAGACGCTCTGCCGGGCCGAGACCGCCATCCCGTCGAGCCCCTGCTGCACGGTCCCGCGGAAGCCCATCATCTTGACCACCCAGCGAAACGACTTCGGCACCAGCCCGATCGTCGCGTGGCACAGCCCCATGCCCCATGCCGACTCGTAGAAGGCCGGGTGCTCCTTGGCGTTCTTCTCGAAGTGGTTGTAGGCCTGCCGGAGCGCGAGCGCGGCGCGGGCGTACTGCGTTTTCTTGGCGTGGATCACGGCCCGGTGCAGTTCGGTCTCGGCCCGGAAGTGGGTCCGCCACGGCGAGTCGGGCGTCTCCTTGAGCACGTCGAGCAGCGCGTCGCTCCGGTCGAAGAAGGCGTCGTACAGGTCGTCCTGCTCCAGAATCATCGCCCGCCAGAGGGCGATCTTGGCGAGGTGCAGCCGCGCCGCCGGCCGCGCTGTCTCCACCGCGTCGAGCCGCTCGAAGGTCGTCTCGGCGTCGTCGAGGCGGAAGGTGACCATCTGGCTGCGCCCTTCTTCGAGAAGAGCCACGCTCTCGGGGCGCTCGACCAGCATCGGGCCCGGATCGGCCTGGTCCGGGAGCGGCCGCGCTTCGGCGAGGGGCGCAGCGAGAACGAGGGCGAGCAGGAAGATCAGAGGAGGCATACGAAGACCGGGCTGGGGATAGGCGTCTCGGTCTGCAAGTTTCAGTCCGTGCGCGGGGTCCAGGCTTTACCCTTCGGCAACCACGCGCACGCGGTCAGCCGCCGGGTCGGTATCGGGGACGCCGAGCTGGCCCTCGCTGGCCGCGATGACGGTCGCCACGGTCGCGTCGCCGGTAACGTTCGTGACCGTGCGCAGCATGTCGAGGATGCGGTCCACGCCGAGGACGAGGGCGATCCCGGCCGACGGCACGCCGACGGCTTCGAGGATGATGACGAGCATGATGATCCCCGCCCCCGGCACCGCCGCCGTCCCAATCGAGGCGAGGACGGCCGTGAGGACAATCGTGAGCTGGGCCGCGAGGCCGAGCTCCATCCCGAGCGCCTGCGCGATGAAGACCGCCGCCACGGCCTGGTAGAGCGCCGTGCCGTCCATGTTGATCGTCGCCCCAAGCGGGAGCACGAACGACGAGACCTCTTCGCTGACGCCGAGCTTCTCCTCGCACCGCTCCATCGTCACCGGCAGCGTCGCCCCGCTCGACGAGGTCGAGAACGCGACGAGCTGGGCCGGGCCGATCCCGCTGTAGAACGTCCGCAGCGACATCGGCGAGAGGCTCTTGAGCAGCACCGCGTAGGTGATCAGCATGTGGAGCCCGAGGCCGAGCACGACCGCGAAGCAGTAGTACCCGAGCGCGCCGAGGAGTTCGATGATCCGGTTCACATCGTCGCCCGCCACCTGGGTAATCGTCCCGGCCAGGAGCGCGAAGACGCCGACCGGAGCCATGAGCATGATCACGTCCACGAGCCGGATGATGAGGTCGTTCAGGCCCTCCACGACAGCGAGCACCGGCTCCGCCTTCTCGCGCGGAATCTGGATCAGCCCGATCCCGATGAAGAGCGCGACGAAGACCACCTGGAGCATGTTGCTGTTGTTCGAGATGGCCGTGAACAGGTTGCCCGGCACGATGTCCACGAGGAACTGGAGGGGCCCGCGCTGCGCGGCGGCCGCGGCAGCCTCCGAGCGCATCGCCGCATCACCCGCGTAGGCCGCGCCGAGTTCTGCCTGGAGCGCCTCGGGCACGGCGCTGCCCGGCTCCAGGAGGTTGACGATCACGAGCCCGAGCGTGACGGCGACGGCCGTCGTGCCGAGGTAGATGCCAATCGTCTTGCCGCCGATCCGGGAGAGCTTGCGTAGGTCGCTCAGCGAGGCCACGCCCAGGATGAGCGACGCGAGGACGAGCGGCACGGCGATCAGTTTGAGCGCGTTCAGGAAGATGGTCCCGAACGGCGCGATCCAGTCGGCCGTGAAGGCCCCCCACCCCTGCGCTGCTGCGATGACGCCGTAGATCAGTCCCAGAACGAGGCCGATGATGATCTGCCAGTGGAGCTTTTTGTACCAGGGCATACGTCTGAGGCTGAAGGTCGAGAACCAGAAAGTACGGAAGACGACGGGCGGGGGACAGAGGACGGTGGACGGAAGACAGAGGACAGATCGTGCCCCTGTCGATCGTGCCCCTGTCGTAGGGGCGAACGGCGTTCGCCCTGCCGGTGGCACCCGTCGCCGGACTTCATCCGAACAACGCAGCACCCGAGGCCGCCAGTGCGCCACCGGCGAGCGTGCAGGCGAGATTGACCCGGTCGTTCGTGATCCAGCGCCAGCCGCGCACGAGGCCGTTCCCCTGCGCCCGCTCGGTGAGACTGCCGTCGGGGGCGCGGTAGAGCGCCTGCACCGTTGCCCCGATGAGGCTGTCCACGAGCGACGCCGCGAGGCCACCCCCGACCACGACCGCCGCCGCCGCGCCGGTGCCGACGGTGGCGAGGTAGGCCCCCGCCACCGGCACCGCGCTGAGGAACACGACCCCAGCGCCGGCGAGCGCCCCGAGCGTGCCGGCGACCGAGACGCCGCCCGACCGGCCCGGCGGCACCCGCTGCCCGCTCCACAGGAGCCGCGTCGGACCGCCGACGAACGTGCCGATCTCGGTCCCCCATGTGTCGGCGGCGGCGGCGGCGAAGGCCCCGACGTAGCCCCAGTAGAGCGCGTCACTCGGCGCGAAGACGTGGGCCACGAGCAGCGCCCACGCGACCCCGCCGTTGGCGTAGACCTGTCCAGCGTCGCGGCGGCTGCCCTTGTCGTCGCCCGCCGCCGCGAGCGCCTTGCGCCGCCGGCCGAGCTTGGAGAGCAGGCTGGAGAGCACGAAGAACGTAGCCCCCGGCACCACCCACGCCGGGCCGAGCGCGAGCACCGAGACCGCGAGCCCCGTCGCCGCGAGCGCCCCGGACCCGTCGAGGAACCGCACGGCGAACGCCGCGCTCCCGAACCCGGCCGCGACCAGCAGCACGAGCGCCAACTGCGCCGCTGCACCGGGATCGCCGTGCAGCACGGTGAGCGCGACCACGACCGCGACGACGATGAAGAAGTTGTCCCACCCGCGCGTCGCCAGCAGCTCGGCCCCCGTCGCCAGCGCGGCGGCGACGAGGGCACCGGTGAGCAGCGAGACCGGCTCGGCACCGGGTCCGACGAGAGTGAGCGACCCTACTGTTGCTCCAAATGCTGTGACGAAGAACGCAGCGGACCCGGCCACCGATTTCGCGTTCTCCCCGATCCGAAACCGCCCTGGCCGCGCCAGGCGTGTCACGACGAGCGAGGCCACGGGGTCGGCAACCGCGAGGACGAAGAAGGCCGCCTGGAGGATGTAGATCCGCGAGGCGTCGAGCGTCCAGCAGGTCCACAGCGCGAAGAGGAGCGCGAGCGGAAACGTGACCGTCCCCCAGCTTCGGCGCTGGATGGCGTGCATCCCTGGAAACACGCGGCGCGGCACGGCCCATAGGTTAACGAGCACGAACGAGCCCGCGAGCACGTACACCCACGCCGGCTCCGCGAACCACCCCGGGCTCAGCCCGACCAGCACGCCCGTTGCTGCGTGCACGACGCGGCGCGACGACTCCGCAGGCCACCCGGCCTTCGCCCGAAGCGCCTCCCCCACCCCGACCGTCGCCAGCAGCCCCAGCCCGAAGAGCACGAACGCGGTGAAGTCGGCCATGGAAAACGTGGAACGTGGTGCGTGCTTCGCGGAGTGCTGCGCGGTCGTCCGCTCGCGGACAAGGTCGGACAGCGAGAGCATAAAAAGCGAGGGTGCCAGCAGCGTCGCCGCCGGCACCCTCGCACGTCACACTTCAAGCGTCGGCCGCTACCGCAGCACGTTGAGCAGGAGCGAGAACCGCAGCGTGTTCGCCAGCGGCGACTCCTCCTCGATCGGGTAGATGTAGGAGAAGTCCACGCCGATCAGGTTGTACCGGATGCCGGCCCCGAAGGTGAGGAACTTGCGGTTCCCGTTGGACGGGTCCTCGTAGAAGAAGCCCGTCCGAAAGGCGACGAGGTCGTTGTACCAGTATTCTAGTCCTGTCCCGACGGTGATCTGGCGCAGCACGCCCACGTCCTCGATGTCGCCGTTCGTGTCGCGCACCGGCACGGACTTCCAAGACGAGAAGATGGCCTCGTAGAACGGCTTCGCCCGGGCAGCGAGCTCGGGGTTGCCGTTCTCGTCAAACACGGGCTCGTCGTTCTCGTCGAGGACCTGAAACTGCTCGTAGTCGACGAGGGTCTTGTTGAAGTCGATGGCGAGGTTCAGCTTGTTGAACTCGTCGAGTTGGGCGCTGAAGGCACCGCCGAAGCGGAGGTTGGTCGGGAGCGGGTCGCCGCAGCTTTCGCCCGTGCGCTCGTTGCACTCGTTGGTGGTGTACTTCACCTTCGGCCCCATGTTGGCGAGGTTGAAGCCGAGGTTAGTCGTGACCGGGATGCTGCCGAGTTCGAACGGCTTGAACGTGTAGAGCGCCGCGAGGTCGAGGCCGACGGAGACGCCGGCTTTGGTCTGGGTCTCCCCCGGCTGGCCCTGCCCGAGCGTGACGCCGCCGGCGAGGTTGGAGTAGATCAGGCGCAGGCCCGTGCCGAGGGCGAGGCCGCGCGTCACCTGCCGGGCGTACGAGAGGCCGGTGTTCAGCTCGTACGAGCGGAAGGTCCCGAGGTCCTCGTTGTTCGGTCCCCGGAACTCCTGCTCGCCGAGGTTGAAGAAGGTGATGTTACCCCCGAACGTCCCAATGCCCTCGAGGTGGTACTTGCCGGCGAGGTACTCGTAGAAGAGGTCCGACGTGATGGCCGGGAGCCAGTTCGAGTGCGTGATCGACACCTCGGCCCCGCGCTGCCGGGCCAGACCGGCCGGGTTCCAGAAGACGGCGCTCGCGTTGTCGGCGAGGCCGACGCCGGCGTTGCCCATGCCGGCCGCCCGGCTGTCCGGCTCGATCATGAGGAAGGGCACGGCCGTCGTGTAGACGATGTTGCTTCCCTGGCCGATGGAGTTGTTTCCGTCGTCCTGTGCCTGGACGCCGGACCCGAAGATCAGGGCAGGCAGGAGCGCGAGCAGGACGCGGCGCGCCGTGCGGAAGGATAGCGTGGTCATAGGTTCTGGTTTCGGACGAGAGAAGGAAACGGCGTGCCGGGGCACGCGGGCGCGCAGTGGGCGGGCTCTAGGGTACGGAGGGCGCGACGGGGAGGCCATGTGTTCTACGTTTTTGCACACTCGGGCGGGCCGCCCAGGTCAAACGGGCGAGGCCGGGGTCATCGTATCACCGCGAGGCGCTCGATGCGCTCGGAGACCTGCGTCTCGCCGTCCGGGCGTTCCACCTCCACGCGGACCCGGTAGAGGTAGATGCCGGTGGCGAGCGTGTCGAAGTCCTCGTCGCGCCCGTCCCAGGGAATCTGTACGACGGAGCCGCTCAGCACGCCGGTGGCGAGCGTCTCCTGGGCGTCGAGCGTGCGGACCGGCCGGCCGGACAGGGTGTAGATGCGAAGCTGGATGCGGGCCACCGTCCCCGGCGGCTGGTTGTGCTCGAAGACGAAGCGCGTCGGCCCGTTCGTCGGGTTGGGGTAGTTGTAGACGTTGCGGAGCACGAGCTCGCCGTCGGCCTCGACGAAGTAGTCGAGGCTGACCGTGGCGGAGTTGTTGGCCACGTCCCAGGCGCGGAGCGTGAGCGTGTGCGGCCCTGGGGCCTGCTCGGGCAGCTCGAACTCGACGGTGCCGCTTTGGAAGGAGTCGAGGTCGCCGCGGTAGAAGCGGCCGATGTCGACGGCGTCCTGCTCGGCCCCGTCGATCGTCAGCAGGAGGTCGTGGCCGACGCCGGCCCCGACGGTGTTGATCCCGTTCTGGTCGAACAGCTTGGCGATCAGCACCGGCGTCGTCCCGACGAGGCCGCCGGGCACGAACGTCGTGTCGTTCATGAACAGGTCGACGCGCGGCGGCTCGTTGTCCTGGATCGGGTTGGCGGCCGTCCCGCCAACGACGAAGCCTTCGCTGGCTCCGAAGCCGTCGCGGCCCGAGCCGTCGGTGGCGTAGACTGAGATGCGGCCCGGCGCGTCGGAGTACGAGATGTCGCGGGGGACGACGAAGCGGATAGTCCACGCCCCGTCGCGGACCGTCGCCCGGCCCCGGTAGATGAGGTCGCTCCGGACCTGCACGGTTCCGCTGGGGATGTAGTTGACCGCGTCCTCCGGCAGCGCCACCGTCCGCTCGGCGTCGAAGACGGCGACCTCGACCTCGCCGTTGTAGCCCGTATCGCGGGTGCCGTCGAAGCCCAGCACTTCGCCCGTGACCTCGGCCTCTTCGAGGGCGCGCAGTTCGGGGAGCCCACCCCGCGCGAGGGTGGCAGGTGCCGCGTCGCCGGCCGTCGCCAGGGTGGGCGCGCCGGCCGGTGCTGCGGAAGGCGCGACGGTGTCCCGCGGCCCGCGCTCACCGACGGGCTGCCCGTTGACGGTCGTGACGCTGATGGGGCGCTCCGGCAGTTGGACTCGCATCGCCGGATCGCCGAGGAAAACGAACTTGCGGCTGTTGACGGTCGCCCCAGGGTTGGTGCGCTTGGTCAGGCGATAGACATCGCCCAGCCGCCGCGGGGTGCCGTCCTCCTCCCGGCTCAGCATGAACTCCAGCAGCACGCGGTTGAGCCCGAGGTTGTTGTTGTTGGGGTCACTGCCCGTAAAGACGAGACGCGTCGTCGTGAGCACGGCCGCCGCGCCGCCGCCAGCGTTCAGGAGGAGTTCCTCACCCCCGCTCTGGTCGCTGATCACGTCGTAGCGCCCGAACGAGCACGTCGCGGTCACGGCAATTGGGAGTCGGTCGGCGTTGTCTAGCTCGATGATTTCTTCTTTGGTGAGCAGCTTCTCGTCGGCCAGGGCGCCGGAGCCGCCGTGCCCGCTGTAGTTCCAGACGAGCGTACCCTCGTCGAAGCTGCGCCGGATGTCGGCCTGCGCCTCGGGGTAGCGCGCGCCGAGAGCCGTCTGCACGCGCGGGTAGGTCATCGCATAGATTTTCTGGACGTTCAGGTCCGGCGCGACGGCGTTGACCGTGTCCGCCAGGAGCTCGCCGTTCTGGACGTGGAGGTCGTCGTCCCAGTCGTTCGGCTCCTGGTCGTCGGCCACGAAGGTGACGCGGGTGCGCCACGCGCCGCGCGTCGCCGGGTCCTCGTAGCGCTTGACCTTTTCCACCATCTGCATCGCCGCCGTCGCCGTGCGCACAGGAAAGCGCCCGATCCCGATGTCCAGCCGCTCGCTCGTCGAGCTCCAGAGGCCCTCCTCGGCGTCGAGGAGGCCGAAGTAGTCGTCGCTGGTGTACGACCGGATGCGGTCGAACGAGTTCTCGGTCTGGTAGGTCAGGACCCAGTTGTTCTGGTCGCCGCCGGGCCGGATGCCGCGGAAGTCGAAGTGCCCGTCGCCCAAGAGGAGCACGTAGCGGAGAAGCTGTTCGTCGGTCTCGGCGCGGTCGTAGAGGAAGCGGAAGTAGTCCCGCATCGCCCGCATGTCCTGGAGCCCGCCGGAGAACTCGTTGTAGATCTGCGCGACGTCCACGACGAGGGGGCGCAGCCCGTCCTGGGCCCGGTACGCTGCAATCTCGTCGGCGGCCTCCCGGAACGCGGTCGGCGCGACGATCACGTAGTCGGGGAAGCCGCCGACGGCGTGGAGGTTCTGGTTCGGCACGGCCTCGGGCGAGGCCAGGGTGCGGACCGCCGCGCTCGCGGTCGTGAAGGCGACGAGTTCGCGCGGGCGCTCGGAGTCGGTAGCCTCGACCTGCACGCGGTAGCTCCCGCCGTCGGAGCGCACGCCGAGGCGGCGGACGGCCTCGGGGTCGGTGACGTCCCAGACCTGGGGTTCGGCGGAGAACCCGGCCAGGACGAACTCGAACACCCCGGCCTGACCGCCCGGCGTGTGGAAGCGGAGGTAGTCGCGCTCGGCCCGGAGCGCCTTCGGGTAGAAGGCCTCGACGTAGTCGATCCAGCCCTGCGTGCTGCTCGCGCCGAGCCGCATCTCCAGCCGCAGCCGCGCGCCCTCGGCCACCACCTGCTCGAAGGTCCGGGTCCGGCTGCCGGCCAGGAGGCCGATGCTGTTGGCGGTGATCGTGCCCAGCTCTTGGCCGCCGCTCTGGAAGACGAGCGAGGACGAGCGGCTGCTCGTGGCGACGCGCGTCCGGTACGCCACCGTGCCCGCCGCGATGCCCGCCGGTAGCGTGTCGAGCACGACCGTCGAGGGCCGCGCCGAGGCCACCTCCGCGCCCAGCCAGTCCAGGCCGGAGCCGCCGCCGTCGCGGTCGATCATGCCGTCGGGCAGGTCGCGCTCCTCGAAGGTGCGCCCCGTGATCTGGCTGAGCACCGTCGCGCCCGCGAGCCCAGCGAACCCAGGGTTGCCGACCCGCTGCCCGCCACCGTCGACGCGGATGAAATAGGCGTTTTCGTTCGAGAAGAGGTTGATCCAGTGCTCCCAGCCGAGGCCGTCGCGGTCCGCCGCCGTCTGGTTCCAGCGCCAGCCGTTCGGGGCGGCCCCGTAGAAGTACACCCCGTCGCCGCTATCGAACCGCCCGTCGCCTCCGCCGACGACGAACGAGGCGTTCTCGGCGAGGTCGGCGATGCGCGCGGCGCTGTTGAGGGCCGGCACAGGCGCGCCGCCGTTGCCGAAGACCGCCACGTTGTTCGGGTCGATGGCGTCGGGCGAGAGCCCGGCCTCGCTGAGCAAGGCCCGGTCGATCCGGTAGATGCCTTCCTGCGTCACCGGCACCTTGATCCACGTCCCCGACGCCAGCGCGCTCTGGCCCACGTTGAGGTGCGGGTTGTCTACCGGGCTAAGCCGGCTGGCCGCTGCGAACGGACGCGCTGAGCGCGCCGCCGGGAAGCGCACCGCCGCCCGGATCCGCCGGTAGCGGCGTAGCGTGCCGCGCTCCGGGTCGTAGCGCAGGAGGCGGGCGACAAACGTCCCGGCCGGCCGCCGCCGTTCCATCCCGAGCGCCGTCACCTCCGCCACCGGCCCGACGAGCCCGTCGAGCGCCGCATCGTCGCTTGGCGCAGCGTAGGTCACCTCGTCGTAGTCTGCCGCGAGCACCTCGACGGCCGGTTGGGCGAGCGACGGCAGGCTCAGGAACGCGGAGACGCTTCCGTCCCCTCGGGCGGCACGGAGCCGGGCGCTCGCCAGATCGTCCGAGGCGCGCACGGCGTCGGCCAGCGGCTCCGGCCAGTCCACGCGCACCTCGTACACGATGCGCTGATCGGTCTGCTCCACCACGCGGAGCGCAGGCGTCTGCTCGGGCTGCGACGCGCTGCCAAGCTGCGGCGCAAAGGCTACCTGTGCCTGCACCGGAGGCACGCCCGCCCCCACCGCGCCGCTGAAGAGGGCGATCCAGAGCGAGAGCGCCAGCAAGCCTGGCCTATCGGAAAAGCAGGAAAGTCGCACGGTGCTAACCTACAAGGGTAGAAAGAGCGTCAGCAGGAGACAACCAGCGCGTGCCGGTTACCGGGAGTAGCACCTTGCTTCGATAGGCAGGTCTCGGGTCGGGGTCCGGAGGAAAGGTGAGCGGACGTTTCCGTTGCGGGCTGCAAATATAGGGCTAGTGCGAGGTGGGCACAAGGGCAGACCGGCTCCCCCAGTGTTCACGTTTTGCTCACGCGAGGGTTAACCAAAACGGAGCCGCCCCCGAGGGAGCGACTCCGCTGCGGAGGCGCGGCGTCTCGGCTAGCTGTTGATGTTCCGGTGGATCGCCTGCCGCGTCAGCCCGATCCGCTCCCCGAGCTGCGAGCGGTTGTCGATGCCGGGGATCCCGACGAAGCCGTTGACGAGACTCGTGAGGTACTCCTGGCGCAGCTTCG
Source organism: Bacteroidota bacterium (assembly GCA_038746285.1). NCBI lineage: Bacteria > Pseudomonadati > Bacteroidota > Bacteroidota bacterium. The sequence continues at coordinate 7,470 of JBCDKT010000024.1, read as the reverse complement.
TGATCGGCACCGGACCGAGGATCTTCGCTATGTCGAGCTCTTCCAGTTCGGTCTGGCAGGCGTGCGTCTCGCGCTCCAGGCCCTCAGTGATCGAGTTCCACACGGGGATCGAGGCGAAGATGACGCGGGCCTGCTCGTAGTACTCCAGCGCGAGGCCGTAGAACTTGAACTCGCGGTGGTAGACGTTGGCCAGGGCGCGGAGCACAAGGCCCTGCTCGCCGACGAGCTTGTTGCGGCACGCGAGCTCGTAGGCCTTCTGGAGGTCCTCCTCGCCCTCGGCGCGCTGCCCGTTCTTGATCTGGATCACGCCCTTGCCGAGCAGCGCCTTCGGGATGTACTCGACGTAGCCGTTGCGGCGGCTGAGGTTGTAGACGCGGTTGTACGCCTCGACGGCGTCCTCCACGGCGTCCTCCTCGGCTGCGGCGTCCGCCTTCTGCAGCAGCACCGCGATCTCCCAGGACCGGACGCCGAGGCGGCGGGCCTCCTCCTTGACGCGGTCGAAGTACTGTTCCGCCGCAGCGGGGGAGCCCAGCCGGTGGCGCATCAGCCAGCCGAGCCGGTAGTCCAGCACGACGGTCTGGTAGGCGCTGTGGGGCTCGATGAAAGCGAGCTCGGTCTTGACGCGCTCGATCGGCGCGTCGCGGAGGCACCGGACGGCCTGGAGCTGGACGTGCGTGCGGCCCACGGCGTCGAGGTCGGCTTCCTTTAGGAGTTCGTTGAACTCGAGAAAGGCATCATATACCCGCGCCTCCTCCATTGCTCGAACAGCACGATTCCATCGGTCCTGGTAGGCGTCCGAGAGGTGCGCACCGAGATATTCACCGGCTATCTCGATGTGCTCGCGCTCGTGCGCGGGGACCATGGGTACAGAGGGCATATCAGTTAGGGATTGCTTGGGGATGGGACGGCAAGCAACCCTCGAACGTGCGGCGAGTGCGCAATCCTGCCTGCGCCACGCGCGAGGGAATACACCCTAATTATCGGATTTCCGCTGCGGCCCCTTAAACAGGTTGCCGTAAAAATCCAGCGCCAAAGCCGGCTCGTTTGTACCGGCGGCAGCCTCCTTTCTACATCCCGTCTCCGCTCACGTTGCGGGGGCGGATTTCGCCCCGCACGTCCCGCAGCCGGTCCAGTTCGGACGCCAGGCGCTGGCTGGCTTCTTCGATGTTCTGAAGATACCCCACGACCTCCGAGTCGAGCCCTTTGGACTCGGCCAGTTCCACCAGCAACTGCGCGTGGCCCGAGACAACCGCGAGCGGGTTGTTGATCCCGTGCACGACCTGGGACAGGTTCGTCACCAGGTTCTCGTAGAGCGCGTCCCGGTTGTCTACCATGCGGTTGTCTACCATGAGGTGGAGAGGACCAGGAGCGAGGGAATCCGCCGACGTGTTCGAATGCGGGGTGCGCGGGTGTAGCCGCGAGGTGGGGTCGGTCATAGAGAGATGCAGAGAGAAGTGGTGGGTCGGGAGAAGAGGCCCCCGGTGAGCCCGTGGAGGCAGACGGCTTTACGACCCTGTGAGCCAGTCGCAAATGTAAGGGCTTTCAGGTTACCATGCATATCGGCGAGGGGATTTTTTCCGAACACGGACAGAGGACCCCACGCACGGCCCGCTGCATGCACCGTGCGATGGTGCTCGAGCCCAGGATCAAAGGCTGTGCCAGCCCCCGCGGCCTGCGCGCCGCCGGTGGCTCCCTGAGCCCGACTGCACCTCTGTCCCGCCGGAACGTCACCCTGCAAGCGCGCCCGACGCACCTATTGCCTCGAAGCCGCGCGCTCCCTTCTGGACGCGTGCCGTGGCGATTTCGGTGTCGTGCTCGAAGAAGAGAAGCCACTCTTCCTGAGCGGCCTGCTCCAGCAGCGAGGTCTTTTCGGCAAGGGTGTCGAGCGGGGCGATGTCGTAGGCCATCACCCAGAGCGGCGGAAGATGCGCCGCTGTCGGGATGAGGTCGGCCACGAAAACGAGCGTCTGCTCGGCGTCGCTGAGCTTGAGCAGTTGCTGTCCCCGGGTGTGCCCGTTGACCACGAGCGCGTCGATGCCGGGGACCACCGGGCCCGGTCCGTCAGCAAGCCGGAGTTGGCCGGAGGCCTCCAGCGGGTCGAGGTTCTCGGGGAGAAACGAGGCTCCTTCGCGCGGGCTGCGGTGGGCCCAGTCCCAGTGGTCACGCTGGACGTGAAACGTGGCATTCGGAAACGCCACGCGGAGCGAGCCGCTAGCGTCGCGGACCGTCGAGCCGCCGCAGTGGTCGAAGTGGAGGTGGGTCAGGATGACGTCGGTGACCTCGTCCGCGCCGAACCCGGCAGCCGCGAGCGAGCCGTGCAGCTCCGACGATTCGCGGTCCACGGCGTAGATGTCGCCGAACTTGGCGTCGTATTTATCGCCGACCCCGTTGTCGATGAGGACGAGCCGGCCGTCGCCTTCGAGGAGGAGGCACCGCATGGCGAGCGGGATCCGGTTGCGGCCGTCGGCCGGGATGCGGCGCTCCCAGAGCGGCTTCGGCACGATGCCGAACATCGCCCCGCCGTCGAGGCCGAGCCGGCCGGCGTGGATTTCGTGCAGCGTGTAGTCGCCGATTTTCATAGCGGAAGACAGTGGACGGTGAGACGGTGGACGGTGAGACGGAGGCGCGTTGTGCGGCAGCCTCGGTAGCTTTGTGGGTTTTGCTTGCGACAGCCGACAGCCGACTCACCCGTTGACTGTGATGCGGAGCGGAGCCAGGCCGCTACTCGTCGCCTCCAGCACGTCGCCGGGAGCGACGGGGCCGACGCCTTCGGGAGTGCCGGTGTAGACCACGTCGCCGGGTTCCAGGGTGAAGATGCGCGAGAGGTAGGCCACGAGGACGCGGACGGGAAAGATCATGTCTGACGCCCGGCCGCTCTGCCGGACCTCTCCGTTGAGGGTGAGCTGGAGGTCGAGCGCCTGCGGGTCCGGGACCTCGGACGCGGCCGTGAGCGGACCGAGCGGAGCGAACGTGTCGAAGCCCTTCGCTACGGCCCAGGGCTTGTTGGCCGCCTTCGCCAGGCGCTGCAGGTCGCGCGCCGTCATGTCGAGCCCGAGCGCGTAGGCCCCGACGTGGCCGAGCGCCTTCTCCTCCGGGATGTTCTTCCCGCCCCGCCCGATCACCGCCACGAGTTCGACCTCGTGGTGCACCTCGTCCGACTGCGGAGGGATGCAGACCGTGCCGCCGGAGGCGACGAGCGCCGTGGACGGTTTCAGGAACACCACCGGCTCGGCCGGTGGGTCGGGCGCGTAGCCCATCTCGCGGGCGTGCTCGGCGTAGTTACGGCCGACGCAGAGCACCTTGCCGGGGGTGAGCGTGGGGCCCGAGGGCGGCAAGCTGAGCATGAACATCGGCAGCGCGGGAAGGCGGGAGAGGCAGCAAGGCCAGAGTACGCCGGGCCGCGATTCCGAATCGGGCCGGCCTGCGTCAAGCCTGTTTGAATTCCCCCATGCCCGGAGGGTCTGCGCAACGTCGGACTCGCCAGGCGGTACGCTCGTGCCGTAGTTTAGCTAGTCTTTGCCACCCGCGCCCCTCGGACGGCCTGCCGCACCTGGCCCGCCGCGCCGAGGGCTCCCAAGCCCGCACTCCCATGTACGCCATCGTTGACATCTCCGGCAAGCAGTTCAAGGTCCAGGAGAACACCACGCTCTACGCCCCGCGCCAGAAGGCCGCCGTCGGCGACACCCTTACCCTCGACCGGGTCCTCCTCGTCTCCGGAGACGACGTCCACATCGGTGCCCCGACCGTCGCCGGTGCCTCCGTCACGGCGACCGTCCTCGACCACGTCAAGGGCGACAAGGTGATCGTCTTCAAGAAAAAGCGCCGCAAGGGCTACCGCGTCAAGAACGGCCACCGCCAGCCCTACACGAAGCTCTCGATCGACGCCCTCAACCTCGACAGCAACAACTAGTCCGACCGACTCCAGACCCTCAGACTCATGGCACATAAGAAAGGCGTAGGCTCCTCCAAGAACGGCCGCGACTCGAACCCGCAGATGCTCGGCGTGAAGGTCTACGGCAGCCAGGCCATCACCGCCGGCTCGATCATCGTCCGCCAGCGCGGGACCAAGTTCCACCCCGGCCTCAACGTCGGGCGCGGCAACGACGACACGCTCTTTGCGAAGGTCAACGGCACCGTCCGCTTTGCCCGGGGTCGCCAGGACCGCAAGGTGGTCCACGTCGATCCGGCCTAGCTCGACCATCCGAGCGCACACTCAGAAGCCGCCCCAGGGTATCCGGGGCGGCTTTTTCTGTTTGACCCCGGTAGCAGCGCCAGTCACTAAGCGGTTCTGGAGTGAACCCGGTACGGTGGACGATCTTCCAGTCGTCCCCAGACCCGAGGTTCCATGCCCCGACACCGCCCCGCCTACCCGCCTGAGTTCCGCGAGCAGATCGTCGAGCTCCACCGCGCCGGACGCTCCCCGGCAGAGCTCGCCCGCGAGTTCGAGCCGACTCAGCAGACCATCCGTGTCTGGATCAAGCAGGCCGACCCGTCCGCACGGGCTTCTGCCGCTGAGACCGAGGAGCTGAAGCAGCTCCGCAAGGAGGTACGTAGACGCCAGCAAGAACGCGACATCCTGGCAAAAGCCGCGGCTTGGTTCGCTCGGGAGACCGACTCCGTGCCCAGAGAGCCTTCGAGTTCATGAGAGCGCATCAAGCCCACTTTCCTATCGCCGTCATGTGCCACGTCCTCGGGGTCTCCAGGGCGGGGTACTACGCATGGCTGACGCGCCCACCGTCAGCGCGGGCCGAGCGCGACGCCGAACTCACCAAGGCAATCCGGGCCTCTCACGCAGCCTCCGACGGCATCTACGGCGCTCCGCGTGTGCATGCCGACCTCCAAGCCGACGGCGTCCGCGTGGGCAAGAAGCGGGTGGCGCGGCTGATGCGAGAGGCCCGTCTCGTCGGGGTCAGCCGCCGACGAGGGCCGACGACGACCGTCCGCAGTAAACGCGCTCGCCATGCCCCCGGTCTCGTTGAGCGCGACTTCACGGCCGAAGGTCCCGACGCGCTCTGGGTGGCCGACATCACCTATGTGCCTACGGGGTCGGGCTTCCTCTACCTCGCTGTCGTACTCGACGCCTTCAGCCGCCGGGTCGTGGGTTGGGCGATGGCCGGACACCTCCGCACGGAGTTGGTGCTGGCCGCGCTCGACATGGCCGTGGCCCAGCGGCAGCCCGCCAGCGTCGTGCATCACTCGGATCACGGAAGTCAGTATGACCTGACCCCGGTAGCGCGGACACTCGGTGCCCGGTGCAAGGAGGCTGGGGTGCGCCCCTCGCTTGGCTCAGTCGGTGACTGCTACGACAACGCGCTGTGCGAGAGCTTCTTCGCCACGCTGGAATGCGAGCTGATCGAGCGTCGCCGGTTCACCACGAAAGCAGAGGTGCGGATGGCCGTGTTCCGCTTCATCGAGGGGTGATACAACCTCCGGTGCCGCCACTCCGCGCTCGGCTACGACTCACCCGTCACGCACGAGCAAAAGCACCACGAGGCGCTCGCCGCCTTATACTCCTGAACTGTCTACCAAAGCGGGTTCACTCCAAGCTCAGCACCAGAGCTAGAAGCCGATGCCGGTACCGAAGGTGACGAACGTGCCGTCGAGGTCGTCGCTCACGTCCTCGGTGCCGAGCGTGTCGGTCGCCCGAACGATGGAGAATGTCCCGATGAGGTTGATACCCCCAACGGGGAAGTAGGCGTCGGTGCGGAGCTTGGTGATCCGTCCGGTCAGGCCGCCCTCGCCGGTCGCGTAGCCGTAGCCGACGCCGTATGTCCCGAGGGCCAGCACCGTCACGGGACCGAACTGCGCGCCATAGGCCCCCTGAAGCCCGGCCATGCCGTAGCCAAAGGTGTCGGCCCCGCCTGTGATGCCGACGGAGCCCGCCGCGACGCCCCCGCCGAGGCTGCCGACAGGTGTGTTGAACATCACGCCGCCCTCAGCCGACGGAATCAAGACCCCTTCGAGGTAGACCCAACCGTCGCTGCCGGTCTCGACGCCGCTACGCTCCTCGGTCAGCCCGGAGCAGGCGTACACGAGGCAGGCAACGACCGCCATACCGCCCGATGCGTCCAGCCGCAGGTACCGGGCGCGGTTGCCGCTCCGCGAGATCGAGTCGAACGAGAAGCCGGGGACGATGGACGAGGAGCCGCCCGCCGTCACGTCCGGGCCGTACTCAACGGAGCCGGTCTGGATGACGAACGGGATGGAAACGGTCTTGACAGCGCTGGGCGGTGCGATCTGGGCCGCGGCCGGGGCTGCGACGAGCACGAGCGTGAGCAGGAATGCGCGGAGCATAGACGTAGTGGAAGGTGAACTGGAGAGAACAGGCCCAGAATAGCCGCTCGCGGGGAGGCCGCGCCATCGCCGGTTCGGGGGATTTTGCGGCTCCCACTACCCGGTTCCGGGTAGGCCGGCGCGCTCCGCGCGACGGGTGCTCGCTGCCCGTGCGCCGTGACGGACGCGCGTGGTACCTTGTCGCCGCTTTCGTCCCGCTCTCTTATCTCTTCATCCCATGGCCACGCCTCACCCTACCCCCTCCGAGCACCACCTCCCCGTCCGCGCCGACCACCACCGCCGTAAGTGGCAGTGGATGGCCCCCGCCGGGCTCCTCGGCGTCGGGCTCGGCGCCAGCGCCGTGGCCCGGGCTACGGTAAAGTGGGCCGACGGGCGACCCTACTTCTGGCACGGGACGTTCGCACTCTTCTGCCTCAACGCGAGCCTGAGCGTCTTCGCCGACGCGGTCAAGCACCGGGCGCTCTACGAGATGAAGACCGAGCGCTGAGCCACCGGCCCGCCTGCGCCGATCCGATGCTCAAGACCGAGAACTTCGAGCAGGTGCCCGTCGCCTCCGCGGACGACCTGCGGGCGTGGCTGGAGGTGCACCACGGGCAGCCCGACTCGGTCTGGATCGTGACGTTCAAGAAGCACGTCGGGGCGGCGTACGTCTCGCGCGAGGCTGTCCTCAACGAGTTGCTGTGCTTCGGCTGGGTCGACGGCATCCGCCGCAAGCTGGACGCGGACCGGACGATGCAGCTCGCCTCGCCGCGCCAGGCGCAGCACTGGGCCAAGAGCTACAAGGACCGTGCGGCTCGCCTCATCGCCGAGGGCCGGATGCGCCCGCCGGGCCTGGCCGCCATCGAAGCCTCGAAGGCGAGCGGTCTCTGGACCTTCATGGACGACGTCGACGCCCTCGTCAAGCCGGACGACCTGGAGGCGGCGCTGGCGACCCACTCCGAGGCGGCGAGGCACTTCGACGGCTTCCCGGCGTCGAGTCAGCGCTTCGTGCTCCGGTGGATCAAGCTCGCCAAGAAGCCCGAGACGCGCCGCAAGCGGATTGAGCGCGTCGCTGCCCTCGCCGCGCGCGGCGAGCGCCTGCCGGGCAGTTGAGCGGGTCTGCGCCGGGCTTCTCCCGTGAGAGAGGGTGCGCTTGCGGCGCGGAATGGGAGGAGCGGGAGGAAAGGAAGGGTTCGG
>JBCDKT010000023.1 GCA_038746285.1 Bacteroidota bacterium | reverse complement strand
TGACGATGCGCTGGGTCTCGGAGAACGTCTCGCCCACGGCGCGCACTACGTAGAGCCCCGCCGGGCGGCCCGACCCGTCGAAGACCAGCGAGCGCGCCGCCTCCGCCCCGAGCGCGCCCTCGAAGAGCGTCGCCACGCGGCTCCCGAGCGCGTCGTAGACCACGACGGAGACCTCCTGGGCCTGGTCCAGCGTCAGCGTCAGCGTAGTGCGCCCGGAGGCAGGGTTGGGGAAGGCCGCCTGGAGGCGGCTGGCAGCGGCGGTGGTGCCGTCCTCAGCCGCGACGGAGCCGTCGAACTGCGGGTCGAGGACAAACAGGCCGCGCTGCGTGTCGCTGACGACGACGACGCCGCTCTCGAAGAAGGGGTAGTTGCTCCAAGTGCCGCTGAACGTCGTGCCTTCGCTGTCCGGGTTGGTGTCGAAGAAAGCGATCTCTTCCAGAACCTGGGGGCCGTCGCCCTCAATCGCCTGGGTGTCCAGGATGCGGAGGCCGGCAGCGTAGTTCGAGGCGTAGACGTAGCGCCCGCTGACGTACAGGTTGTGGTCGACGGCGCGCGTCCCGTGGTCGTAGGCGTCCAAGAACTCGGGGTCGTCGAGGTCCGACACGTCGGAGACCAGCGTCCGGGTGTTGAGGCCGAACGTGCTCTCGTCCCCCTCGTCGTTGCTGATCAGGTAACGGCTGTCCTCGGTGAGCCACCCCTGGTGGACGTAGTCGAAGTTGGGATAGATGATCTGCGAGAGCTGCACCGGGTTCGCCTTGTCGGTCACGTCGACGATCGTGACGGTGTCTTCGTTGAGGGCGAAGCAGACCTCACTTCCGGTGTAGTCGGTGTCGGGGCCATCGTAGGTGACGCACTGCACGTCGTGGGTGTAGCCGTCATCGCTGAAGCAGCCGGCGAACGTCGGCTCCGTCGGAGTCTGGATGTCGACCATGTGGAGGCCCCCGGCGCAGGCGCTGCGGTCGCCGACGATGTAGGCAAAGCCCGTGTCCTCGTTGATGGCGATGTTGTGCGCGCCGCCGATGGCGTCGTAGTGCGCCGTCTCGGCGAACGTGGTCGGCTGCGTCACCCCGCGGAGCAGTGTCAGGTCGAAGACCTGCATGCCGTGGGTGTCGCTGAAGTCGGCGACGATGAAGGCGTGGTTCTGGTAGACCTTGATGTCGCGCCAGACCGAAGCCGGGGCGTGGGTGGGAAGACGGCCGAGGTACTTAGGAGCCTCCGGGCTGGAGACGTCGACGAACGCCGTTCCTTCGACGAGCGCGACGAGCGCGTACTCCTTGCCGGTGTCCGGGTCGGTCCAGCCCCAGATGTCGCTGGCGTACTGCGAGCCCATCTCGCCCAGGGAGACCCGCCCGAGCACGTCCACGCCGTCGCAGGCGTGAGCAGTGGACGACCCCGGAGGCGTGACGAGTCCGCCCGAGCAGTTCGCTCGCTGCGCGTCGGCGTCGGGAGTGAGGGAGACGAGCAGCAGGAACGAGAACAGCGAAACGAGTCGTCGCATCAGGGAGCGGTTGGGTGTGCAGGGGATGAACGGGACCGGACGGTAGATACCGCGAGGGCGTGCTGGAGCCGTTCGGTTCACATCCTTTCGCGGATACTTCACACACAGATAAGCTTTCGAGGGCCGGGTCCACTGCTCGGCTCGCCTCACGCAGAAACAGGGACTTGGTACGGTTCGCCCTCGAACCTGTTCGCAGGGCGGTTCTTTCTGACCCCTTCGGCCGGGAACACGAGGCCGTTCATGGCCACATAGACACCCGGCGGGAGCGTCTGGACCGCCGCCAGGGCAAACCCGATGTTGAATTCGGCGTCCGAGCCCTTGAACCGCGCCGGACTGAGCGAGCCGACGAGGACGACCGTTTTATCGCCTGCGTCGCCGAGCGCCTGGGCCGTCGCGGTCATAGTGTCGGTGCCGTGGGTGATGAGGATGCGCGGACTGGAAGCTGCCCGGACGCGCTCGGCGATGAGCGCTCGGTCGGCGTCGGTGAGGTCGAGGCTGTCCTTGCGCAGCAGGGTCTCCACCTCGACCTCCGCCGCGACTCCGACGTCGCCGAGGATGTCAACGATCTGCGGGTCGCCGATCTCGTAGTCGCTGCGGGCGTCGAAGTAGACCTTGTCGATCGTGCCGCCGGTGGTGAAGACGTGGATGTGCACAGGCGTCGGGGGTCGAGGGTCGAGGGCGAAGTCGAGCAAGGTACCGAGACCGCCGTGCAACGCGCCAACCGTCCACCGCCTCACTGTCCCCACGGGCGACAAGACTAGGGCAGAATGCGCCAAAGGTGACACCGGCTGTGGGGCGCGGACCTTGACAACGGGGGGCATGTTGGAGTACGCTAGCGCCCTCTGCTAACCCCTCCCGTTCATGGCCGACCCCCGCTCCAACGGCTCCGACCTGCGCCGTGCCATCCTCGACCGCACGCGCCTGATGCTCGTCGAGGTCGGCTACAACAACCTCTCGATGCGCAAGATCGCCCGGTCGGTCGGGTGCAGCGCCACGAGCATCTACCTCCACTTCGAGAACAAGGACGCGCTCCTGCACGCGCTCATCGACGAGGGGATGATGCAGCTCAACGCCTCGCTCCAGAAGATCGCGGACTCCCACCCGGACCCAGCTGAGCGCCTCGAAGCGATGAGCCGGGGCTACGTCCACTTCGGGCTCGACCACCCGGAGTACTACGAAGTCATGTTCATGCTCCACCCGGAGCGGATGGCCCGCTACCCGGCCGAGAAGTACCGCCGCGCCCGGCGCAACCTGGAGCTCTTCGCCGAAGCCCTCGGGGCCGGAGCCGAGACCGACCAGTTCGACGTGGCCGACCCGGCGATGGCAGCGAGCGTGCTCTGGGCGGGGCTCCACGGGGCGGTGGCGCTGCTGCTGGCGCAGCGCGTGGACGTGCGCTTCGAGCGCGACGCCATCGCCGAGGCCGTCGTCCGCCACGCGATAGCCGGCTTCTGCTTCCAGGCCGACCCCGCCCCGCACGGCTAGGCCGGCAGGTAGCGGACCCGGGGCCCACAGGCCGCCGCGCGCGCCCGTCGACAGGCGAGCAGGTCAGGCGTCCGCACGGCTCAGTGCGTTCGTCGTATTTTTACCTTGGCTTCACGCAGGCGCGCGTGCCCGTAGGTGCTTTCATTTCCCTAAGACCCCGAATCCCATGCCGCTGCAAATCCACACTGCTCTCCCTCAGTCCAAGGGCGAGGTCGTCCTCGGACGGACGATCCCCTCGCTGCTCGTCGAGGCGGCCGAGCGCTACCCCAACCCGCGCGCCTTCAACCAGCCGCGCCCCGAAGGCGGCTGGATGACGATGTCGACCGCCGAGTTTCGGACGGCCACCGAGGAGATCGCGGCTGGGTTCCTCGAGCACGGCTTCGAGCGCGGCGAGCACGTCGCCTTCTTCGCCAACAGTGACCTCTACTTCCAGCTCTTCGACTTCGGGACGCTCCTGGCGGGCATCGTCAACGTACCGCTCTACACCACCTACGCGCCGGAGAACCTCGTCTTCGTCGCCACCCACAGCGAGTCCAAAGCCCTCGTCGTCTCGAACGAGGAGATGCTCCAGAACTTCGCCGGCTGGGCCGACCAGGTGCCGGAGGTTCGCCTCGTCGTCCTCGCCGAGGGCACCGGCAGCGGGGTCACGCTCCCCGACGGGATGCAGCTCCTCACGATGGAAGACCTCCGCGGGCTCGGCCGCCGCCGCCTCGCGGAGCACCCCGGCTTGCCGGACGAACTCCGCCAGCAGATCGACGCGCGCGACCTTGCGACGCTCATCTACACCTCCGGCACGACCGGCCAGCCGAAGGGCGTGATGCTCTCGCACGAGAACATCACCTCGAACGCCATCTCCGCAATCTCCGGGATCGCGATTCTCGGGCACGCTGAGGAGGTGGTGCTCAACTTCCTCCCGATGACCCACATCTATGCCCGCACGCTCACGATTGCGAATGCGGGCTGGGGGCACACCCTGTACTATACCAACCCAGACCAACTCGTCGACCACCTCGCCGAGGTCAAGCCGACGTTCTTCGCGACGGTCCCGCGCGTGCTCGAAAAGGTCTTCGACAAGGTCGCGCTCGGCATCGCGCAGGCCGAGGGGGCCAAGAAGAAGATCGGCAGCTGGGCGCTCGACCGCGCCGTCAACTACGACGTCACGAAGGAGCCCGCCGGCCTCGACGCCGTCAAGCACGGCCTCGCCGACAAGCTCGTCTACTCGAAGCTCCGCGAGAAGCTCGGCCTGACCCGCATCAAGGCCGTCACCTCCGGCGGGGCCGCCCTCCGCGCCGACCTCGCCCGCGCCTTCAACGGCTTCGGCATCCAGGTGCTCGAAGGCTACGGCCTCACCGAGACCAGCCCCGTCATCACCAACAACCTCCCCGGCATGATCCGCGCCGGCACGGTCGGCCCGCCGATTGCCGGGGTCGAGGTGGCGATTGCCGAGGACGGCGAGATCATCTCCCGCGGGCCGCACATCATGAAGGGCTACTACAAGGCCCCCGAGAAAACCCAGGAGGTCGTAGACGAGGAGGCCTGGTTCCACACCGGCGACATCGGCGAGTTCACCCCCGAAGGCTACCTCCGGATCACCGACCGCAAGAAGGCGCTCTTCAAGCTCTCGACCGGCAAGTACGTCATCCCGTCGCCCATCGAGAACCGCCTGACGGCCGAGCCGCTGATCGAGCAGGCCGTCGTCGTCGGCTCGGGCTACAAGTTCTGCACGGCGCTCCTCTTCCCGAGCGCGGACGGCCTTGGCGTGTGGGCCGAGGACCATGGCATCGCCGGAAGCGGCCTCCACGACTGGATCAAGGACCCCCAGGTCGTCGCCGAGTACGAGCGCATCGTCAACAAGGCCAACACCGGCATCGACCGCTGGAACCAGGTCAAGCGCTTCAAGCTCGTCCCGGACCTGATGACGGTCGAGAACGAGCTGCTGACGCCGACGATGAAGGTCAAGCGCTCGGCGGTCAGCAAGACCTTCGACGGCGAGATCGGGCAGATGTACAGCGCCGAGGTCAAGGACGGCCGCGAGTGCGTCGCCGTGGTGTAGGCGCGGACGAGCGGAGGACGGGACGAGCGGAAGCGGGCGGCGCGACTAGGTCGCCGGCCCCGCTTGCACTCCTTCTTGACCTTCCCGATTAACGCTGTTAACTTCGAGGCACAGCGTCGGACCGGACCCATCGCGCTCGCCCTGGATATAAGCGCGCCCCCACCCGTCCGATCACCCTTCCCATGGAAACTGACAGCCTCCCGCTCGACTTCGCCCAACTCGGGCCGCTCATGAAGCTCGCCGAGGGCCTCGACCTGGCCGCCGTAGCCGAACTGGCCGAGCGCGTGGACCTCGGCGAACTCATCGGCCTCGTCGCCCGGATGGACGAGGGGACGCTCGCGGCGATGAAGAAGATGATGGCGTCCTCCGCGGGCGGCGAGGCCGGGCCCCCGCCCGTCGACAGCGACCTCTACGACATCCGGGACGCGCTGACCGACGAGGAGCGCCGGATGATGGAGCAGATCCACAGCTTCATGGTGAGCGACGTCGCCCCGGTCATCGCCGGCTGCTGGGCGCGCGACGAGACGCCGGTCGAGGTGCTGCGCGACGGGTTCCGGCGGCTCGACGTGGCTACGCGGATCTACGGCGACGGCACCTACAAGCGAGCCCCTCACGCGGCCGTGCTGGAAGGGCTTTCGACGATGGAGATCGCACGCGTCGATCCGTCCACGGCGACGTTCTTCGGCGTCCAGTTCGGGCTCGTGATGCAGTCGCTTCTGCGCTGCGGCAGCGACGAGCAGAAGGCGGAGTGGTTTCCCCAGTTCCGCCACCTCGACGCGGTGGGAGCCTTCGCCCTCGCCGAGCCGAAGGTGGGCAGCGCCGCCGCCGGGGGCCTGACCACGACCTGCCGCCGCGACGGCGACGGCTGGGTGCTGAACGGTCAGAAGAAGTGGACCGGCAACGCTACCTTCGCCGACCTCGTCATCGTGTGGGCGCGGGACGAGGCCGACGCGAGCGTGCGCGGCTTCCTCGTCCGGGCGAAAGAAAACCCCGGCTACGCGGCCGAGAAGATCACTGGCAAGACTGCGCTGCGCGCCGTCGAGAACGGCCTCGTCACGCTCACCGGCTGCCGCGTGCCGGAATCGGACCGGCTCCTGGGCTGCACCTCGTTCCGCGACGTGGCGGACGTGCTCCGCGTGACGCGCGCCGGCGTGGCGTGGATCGCCGTTGGCTGCGCGATGGGAGCCTACGAGCACGCGCTCGCATATGTCCAGCAGCGGCGGCAGTTCGGCCGGTCCATTGGGTCGTTCCAACTCGTCCAGGCCAAGCTTGTCCAGATGCTTGGCAACGTCACGGCGATGCAGACGATGTGCCTCAAGCTCTCGCGCCTCCAGGACGAAGGACGACTGACGGACGAGCAGGCGTCGCTCGCTAAGGTCTTCACCACCACCCGCTGCCGCGAGACCGTCGCCCTCGCCCGCGAACTCCTCGGCGGCAACGGCATCCTCCTCGACCACCACGTCGCCCGCTTCTTCGCCGACGCCGAGGCGATCTACTCCTACGAGGGCACGCACGAAATCAACACCCTCATCGTCGGCCGCGCCATCACCGGCATCGGCGCGTTCGTCTGACCCTGTCTCATGCTGTACGGGCGCAACATGCTGCGCCCCTACCCATAATCCAACACCCAAACCATGGAAACGCTAACCCAGACCACGACCAACGGGCAGCGCACTCCCGTCGCCGCGCCCCGGCCTTTCCGCACCGCCGCCGTGCTCGGCGCGGGCGTGATGGGGTCGCAGATTGCCGCCCACCTCGCCAACGCCGGTCTCCAGGTGCTGCTGCTCGATGTCACCCCGGAGTCGATCGGCAAGGAGGGCACGCCTAACAGCCTCGTCGAGGGGGCCTTCAAGGCGGCGACGAAGATGAACCCCGCGCCGTTCTTCACGCCTGCCGTCCAGAAGCGGGTGACGCTCGGCAACTTCGACGACGACTTCGACAAAATCAGCAGCGTCGATTGGGTGATCGAGGTCGTGGTCGAGCGGATGGACATCAAGCAGTCGGTCATAGCGCGGATCGAGGAGCACGCGAGCGAGGCGGCCGTGATCTCGACCAACACCTCGGGCCTGCCGATTGGCGAGATCGCTGGCGGCCGGAGCGACGACTTTAAGCGCCGCTTCCTCGGGACCCACTTTTTCAACCCGCCGCGCTACCTCAAGCTCTTCGAGATGATCCCGACGCCGGACACCGACCCGGCTGTCACCGAGCGCGTGGCGCACTTCGCGCGCGTCCACCTCGGCAAGGGCGTCGTGATCGCCAAAGACACGCCGAACTTCATCGGCAACCGGATCGGCGTCTACGCGATGATGCAGGCGCTCCGGCAGGCCACCGAGGGCGACTACTCGGTTGAGGAGATCGACCAACTCACCGGCCAACTCATCGGTCACCCCAAGAGCGCCACCTTCCGCACCGCCGACGTGGTCGGGCTCGACACGCTCCGGCACGTCGCCCAGAACCTCTACGACGCCGTCCCGGACGACGAGAGCCGCGACGCCTTCCGCGTCCCCGACGTGCTGAACAAGCTCGTTGACGACGGCAACCTCGGCGCGAAGACGAAGGCCGGGTTCTACAAGAAGGAGGGCAAGGTCATCCGGTCCGTCAACATGCAGACGATGGCCTATGAGGACCCCGCCGAGAGCGACCTCGACATCAGCCCGTTCAAGGGCGGCAAACTCGAAGACCGCCTGCCGAAGCTCTACGCCGACGACGGCCGCGCCGGCTCGTTCTTCCGCACCACCACGCTCGACCTCTTCGGCTACAGCGCCCGCCGCGTCCCCGAGATCACTGACAGCCCGGCGGACCTCGACCGCGCCGTCGCGTGGGGCTTCGGCTGGGAGATGGGACCGTTCCAGATGTGGGATGCCCTCGGCGTGGACACCGTCCGCAGCGACCTGAACGAGCACGGCATCGAGGTCCCCAGCTGGGTGGCCGACGTGCCCTCGGAAGGGTTCTACAAAGAGGAGGGCGGGACGCGCCACGTCTGGGTGCCGGGCCAGGGCGAGTACGTCGCCGACCCGCGCCCGGCCGACGAGTTCGGCCTCGCCGTCATCAAGCAGGACGAAAGCAAGACCCTCTGGAAGAACAGCGAAGCCGCGCTCCTCGACCTCGGCGACGGCGTCGCGCTCTTCGAGTTTAGAAGCAAGGCCAATAGCCTCGGCCAGGAGGTGATGCAGGGGCTGAGCGAAGCCATCGACAAGGTCGAGAACGACCGCGACCTGCGCGGACTCGTGATCGGCAACGAGGGGGCCAACTTCTCGGTCGGGGCCAACCTCGGCGAGGTGGCAATGGCGGTTGCGATGGGGCAGCTAGACCAGGTCGGCGGCTTCCTCGAAGGCTTCCAGGACACCGTGATGAAGGTCCGCTACAGCACCAAGCCGGTCGTCGTGGCGACGCACCAGCGCGTGCTCGGCGGCGGCTGCGAGATCACGATGGCGTGCCCGCACCCCGTCGCGGCGGCCGAGACCTACATCGGCCTCGTCGAACTCGGCGTCGGGCTGATCCCCGGCGGCGGCGGGACGATGATGATGGCGGCGAAGGCCGGCGAACTCGCCGCCAACCCCGACCGTCCGAGCGAGATTCAGCCCTTCCTCCGCCAGCACTTCGAGCAGATCGCGATGGCGAAGGTGGCGACCTCGGCGCACATGGCGCAGGCGATGAACTTCCTCCCGCCGGAGGCCGTGATCGTGATGAACGACGCCCGGCGGTTCCACGTCGCCAAGGCCGAGGTCGTCCGCCTCAGCGAGCAGGGCTACCTGCCGCCGCCGGTGCGGACCCGCATCCCGGTCCTCGGCAAGCCGGGGCGGGGGCAGTTCGAGGTCGCGCTCTACCAGTTCGAAGAGGGCAACTACATCAGCGAGTACGACCATTTCCTCGCCTCGAAGCTCGCCTACGTGCTCACCGGCGGCGACCTTCCCGGCCGCACAGAGGTCCACGAGGACTACCTGCTCGCGCTCGAACGCGAGGTCTTCCTCTCGCTCCTCGGCGAGGAGAAAACCCAGGCCCGCATCCAGAGCATCCTCACGACCAACAAGCCGCTCCGTAACTAGGCCCGTGTGGGACCTACCGTAGGGGCGCAGCATGCTGCGCCCCTACGCCCGAAGCCTCACCACCGTCGCAACAGACCTATGCAAATCAACGAAGCCTTTATCGTATCCAGCGTCCGCACACCCGTCGGCAAGGCGAACCGGGGCGCGCTCGTCCACGTCCGGCCCGAGGTCCTCGGCGCGACTGCCGTGCAGGCTGCCATCGACCGCGCTGGGAGCCTCAGCCCCGAGCAGATCGAAGACGTCATCATGGGATGCGCCTTCCCCGAGGGACCGCAGGGGATGAACATGGCCCGCGTGATCTCGCAGAAGGCCGGCCTCCCGGACGATGCCGCCGCCGTCACCGTCAACCGCTTCTGCTCGTCCGGCCTCCAGACGATTGCCCAGGCCAGCGCCGCCGTCACGCTCGGCCAGAGCGAGGTCGTCGTCGCCGGCGGCACCGAGTCGATGAGTTCGGTCCCGATGGGCGGGTTCTTCTTCAGCCCCGACACCGACCTCGTTCAGGAGAACCCCGACGTGTATTCCTCGATGGGCATCACCGCCGAGAACGTCGCCGACCAGTACGACATCAGCCGCGAGGACCAGGACGCCTTCGCGCTCCAGTCGCACCAGCGCGCCATCGACGCGATTGAGAGCGGGCGGTTCGGGGCCGAGACCGTCCCCGTTGAGGTGCACGAGGTCGTCTACGCCGGTGGCACCGAGACCGAGGAACGCTCCTTCACTCACGACACCGACGAAGGCCCGCGCGCCGACACGACGCTCGAAGCGCTCGCCCGGCTTCGCCCGGCGTTCAAGCAGGGCGGGAGCGTGACGGCGGGCAACGCCTCGCAGATGAACGACGGCGGGGCCGCCGCTGTCGTGATGAGCAAGCGGATGGTGGAGGAGACCGGAGCCGAGCCGCTCGCCCGGCTCGTCGGGTTCGCCGTGCACGGCGCGCCGCCCGAGATCATGGGCATCGGCCCGATCAACGCGGTCAAGAAAGTGCTGGGGCAGACAGGCCTGGCGCTGGGCGACATCGGCCTCCTCGAACTCAACGAGGCGTTCGCCAGCCAGGCCCTCGCCGTGATTCGCGAGCTGGGGCTAGACCAGGACAAGGTCAACGTCAACGGTGGGGCGATTGCGCTCGGCCACCCGCTCGGCTGCACCGGAGCCAAGCTGACGGCCACGCTCCTCCACGAGATGGAGCGCCGCGGCGAGCGCTACGGCATCGTCACGATGTGCGTCGGCGGCGGGATGGGCGCGGCAGGCGTCTTCGAGAACCTGCGCCGCTAGACGGCACTGGCAAAACGCCGGATCCGGGGCATCCGCGAGGGTGCCCAGTTCCGTTTCGGCGGGTCTTGCCGGCTAAAGTCGCCGCAGGTGGGCGGCGATATTTCGCCTGCCTCTTGCGTAAACCCTAAAAATAGTTTACACTGTTAACCACGAGGTGAGAACGACGCTTCGCGGCGGTGCCGCCAGAACGCGAAGCGTTTTGTTTCCGCTGCTCAGTTAACGCTGTAAACCACCTGAAACGACATGGAACCGCTCGCTCTCTTCGCCGAAACCCCGTGGGGCTGGGCTGCCCTCGGCGTCCTCGCTGTGCTCTTCGCGCTCGGCTTCACCGGTGCTCCCCTCTGGCTGTGGGCCGCCGCCGGCCTCGCAGCACTCGTCGGTTTCGGCGCGCCGCTGTGGCTGACGGTCGTGTTCGCCGTCCTAGCGGTCGTCTTCAACATCCCGGCCGTCCGGCGCGCCCTGCTCACGCGCCCGGTGATGGGGCTGATGGACGCCCTCGGGTTCCTCCCGACGATCTCGCCGACCGAGCAGACAGCCATCGAGGCGGGCACGGTCTGGGTCGAGGGCGAGCTCTTCAGCGGTAAGCCGGACTTCAAGCGGATCATGGACGAGGCCTACCCCGACCTGACGCCCGAGGAGCAGGCGTTCCTCGACGGACCGGCAGAAGAGCTGTGCCGCATGGCCGACGAGTGGACGACGATGCAGGAGCGCGGGCTTTCGGAGGCGATCTGGGACTTCCTCAAGCGCGAGCGCTTCCTCGGCATGATCGTGCCGAAGAAGTACGGCGGCCTCGGATTCTCGGCTATCGGTGTGTCCGAGGTGCTGCAGAAGATCGACACGCGTAACGCGGTGGCGGCGGTGACGGTCGGGGTGCCGAACTCGCTTGGGCCGGCCGAGCTGCTGATCCACTACGGCACCGAGGAGCAGCGCGACTACTACCTCCCGCGCCTCGCTGACGGCACCGACATCCCCGCCTTCGCGCTGACGGAGCCGAACGCCGGGTCCGATGCGGGGGCGATCTCGTCGCGCGGCACGGTCTTTCGGGGGGAGGACGGCGAGCTCTACGTCCGCCTGAACTGGCACAAGCGCTACATCACGCTCGCCGCCGTCTCGACCGTCCTCGGCCTCGCCTTCAAGCTCGACGACCCCGACAACCTGCTCGGCAAAGGCACCGACCTCGGCATCTCCTGCGCCCTCGTCCCGACCGACAGCGAAGGCGTCGTGCTCGGCCGGCGCCACGACCCGCTCGGCATCCCGTTCTACAACTGCCCGACTGAGGGCCACGACGTGGTGCTCCCGCTGGAGTTCGCCGTCATCGGCGGGGGCGAGGGAGCGGGGCAGGGGTGGAAGATGCTCATGGAGAGCCTGGCCGCCGGGCGCGGCGTCACGCTCCCGGCCGGGGCTGCGGGCAAGACGAAGCTCGCGGCGCGCGTGGCCGGCGCGCACGCCCGCGTCCGCCAGCAGTTCGGCCTGCCGATCGGCAAGTTCGAGGGGATCGAGGAGCCCCTTGCCCGCATCGGCGGGGCGACCTACCTCCTCGACGCCGCGCGGCGCTACACCTGCGCCGGCATCATGCACGGGGCCAAGCCGGCCGTCGTGACGGCGATGCTGAAGTACCAGTCGACCGAGCTGTGCCGCGCCGGGCTAACCGACGCGATGGACGTCGTCGGCGGCAACGGCATCAGCCGCGGCCCACGCAACCTGCTCGCGGCCCAGATGGCCAGCTCGTTCATCGGCATCACGGTCGAGGGCGCGAACATCCTCACGCGGACGCTGATGATCTTCGGGCAGGGCGCGATCCGCTGCCACCCCTACGCCTACCGCGAGATCGAGGCGCTGATGGCGAAGGACACGAAGGCGTTCGACGCCGCGTTCTGGCCGCACATCGGGCACGTCGTCCGCAACGCGTTCCGCGCCACCGGGCTGAGCGCCACGCGCGGCGTCTTCGCCGGTGCGCCGGCCGGGGGCCCGACGAAGCGCTACTGGCAGAAGCTGGCCTGGACGAGCGCCTCATTCGCCTTCCTCGCCGACCTTGCGATGGGCACCCTCGGCGGTGACCTCAAGCGGAAGGAGAAGCTGACCGGCCGCTTCGCCGACATTTTCTCGTGGATGTACCTCGGCGCGACGGTGCTGCACCGGTTCGAGACCGACGGCCGACTCAAGGAAGACGAGGCGTTCATGCGCTGGGCGATGGAGCACGCCTTCGAGCAGATCCAGGAGGCGTTCGACGGGCTGTACGCCAACATCGAGGTGCCGGGCGCGACCTGGCTCTTCCGCGGGCCGATCGCCGCGTGGAGCCGGTTTAACCGTCTCGGCACGCAGCCGTCGGACGCCCTCGGGCACAAGGTGGCGCAGGCCGTGCAGGTCCCCGGTGAGCACCGCGAGCGGCTCCTCGGCGGCATGTTTGTCCCTGCCGACAAGGAGGAAGCGCTCGGCCGGCTGGAGCACGCGCTGGGGCTCGCCTACGAGTCGGAAGGCGTAATGCAGAAGGTCAAGAAAGCAATCCGCCGGAAGGAGCTGCCGCGCAAGGTGGCTCCGAAGGTGCTCGTCGAGCAGGCCGTCGAGAAGGGGATCATCACCCCAGCCGAAGCGCAGCTTCTCCAGGACGCGAACGCGGCCCGGCAGGACGCTATCCAGGTCGACAGCTTCACCCTCGACGAGTACAAGCAAGGCGCAGTCATGACGGTGCCTGCGGCTCCGACCTCGGGTGACGGCGCGACGAGCGAGACCGTCTTCGAAAGCTCGGGCGGCACGGCCTACGGTGCCACCACGGCTCCGACCGAGCCGGCCGTCAAAGACCTCTAGCCGTACCTTTCCCACGACCGACCACCCGCGAGGGCGTGCCGCCGGTACGCCCTCGCTCATTTCACCCTGACATGGCAGAGATCTACCGAAGCGACCTCCTGAGCGGCGAACACGTTGTGGTAACCGGCGGGGGTACGGGGCTGGGCCGCGTGATGGCGATGCGCGCCGCTGCGCTCGGCGCTGCCATCACGATCTGCGGGCGCCGCGAGGAGCCCCTGGAGCAGACCGCAAGCGACATCCGAGAGGCCGGGGGCACCGCCGAAGGCATCTCGTGCAACGTCCGCGAGGCCGAGAGCGTCGCCGCCTTCTTCGACGAGGCGGAGGCCCGGCAGGGGCCGGTGACGCGGCTCGTCAACAACGCGGCGGCCAACTTCCTCGCGGCCTCGGCCGACCTCAGCCCGAACGGGTTCGACGCGATCGTCAAAACCAACCTCTACGGGTCGTTCTACTGCACCCAGCAGTGCGGGCAGCGGTGGATCGAGCGCGGCACGCCCGGAGCCGTTCTCTCGATTGCGACGACCTACGCCGAGACCGGCAGCGCGTTCGTCCTCCCGAGCGCCGTCTCGAAGGCAGGCATCGTGGCGATGACCAAGTCGCTCGCGGCGGAGTGGGGGACCTACGGCATCCGCCTCAACTGCATCGCCCCCGGTCCCTTCCCGACCGAAGGTGCGTGGAGCCGCCTCGTCCCCGATGAGGAGATGGCCGAGAACATGAAGAAGCGCGTCCCCCTGAAGCGCTTCGGCGAGCCGCACGAACTCGGCGACCTCGCCGTCTTCCTCCTCTCCGACGGTTCGTCCTACCTCTCCGGCGAGTGCATCGCGCTCGACGGCGGCGAGGTGCTCGCAGCGGGTGGGCAGTTCAACGACTTCATCAAGATGCCGCGCGAGGGGGTCCTGACTGTGCTATCAATGATGCGAGGAGGGTGAGCGGTAGAGGGCAGAGGAAAGAAAATCGGCGGAGTTAGCGAGCTCGCCGCGCTCCGCCCCAATCCCGTAGGGGCGTAGCGGTGCTACGCCCGGGCCAGGGTCATCCCACCCGGTGGTGCATTTTCCGCACACCTGGCCCGGCGACGAATCAGCGGCCGAAGGACCGAAGGCCCCTGAAGTGCCTCCGCATCCGCTGCCGAGCCCCGGCCGGGCACAAAAGGCACAAGCCTGCTGGCGGCACGGGTGTGCCTGTCCGTCGCACCGGGCTGGAAAGCCAGAAGAGGGGAAACTAGGTTTCGTCAGGGGATAGAGATGCTGATTTTTTAGCATAGACTCTTGACAGGGGTACGCGTCGTCTCATACTTTGACAGTGTTAAAAATTTAGCAGAGCGTGTAACTCTGCGTTTCCCGCGCCCGTAGCGACGCCCGACCAACGGATCCCCCATGCCTGCTCCCAACCTCAGCCGCCGCGAGCGGCAAATTATGGACGTCGTTTACCGGCGCGGTGAGGCTACGGCCGCCGAGGTCATGGACGGCCTCGCCGATCCGCCAAGCTACTCGGCCGTCCGCGCCCTGCTCCGCATCCTCGAAGAGAAGGGCCACCTCGCGCACACCCAGGACGGACCGCGCTACGTCTACCACCCGACCGTCGCGCCAGAGAAAGCGCGCCGTTCGGCGCTGCGCCACGTAGTCCGCACATTCTTCGACGACTCGGCCGGCCGAGCGGTGGCCGCGCTCCTCGATACGGAGGGTAAGAACCTGTCGGACGACGAGCTAGACCGACTCGCCTCGCTCATCGAGAAAGCCAGAAAGGAGGGCCGCTAGCATGAACTTTGTCACATACCTCGACCTGTCCGACTGGACCGCGCTGCTTGCTGCGGTCGCCGTCAAGGGTACGCTGCTCTTCCTCGCGACCTTCTTCGTTGTTGGCCTGCTGCGGCGCACGTCGGCGGCCACGCGGCACGCGGTCTGGACGCTGGCCCTCGCGGCAGCGCTCGTGCTGCCGGCGCTGTTCCTCGTCCTGCCCGGCTGGCAGGTGCCGGTGCTGCCCGCATCGGACTCAGGCGCTTTCGTCACCCCGATCCCGCCAGCGCCGGCCGCCGCCCCGGCTGCACCGCTGTCGCTCTTGGCTCCGCCGCTGCCGCCGTCCCCGCCGAGTGCACCGCGCGTTCTGGTGATCCCGAGGCCGGATGCTTCCTCCCGCCCGGACGCCGAGGCTCAGTCGGACCTGCAAGTTCACGTCCATCATGACGGTACGCGTGCGCGCTCGGTGGTCATCGAGCGCCGCGAAGCGGCTGCGTCGGCCGCTGCCGCTCCGCTGATGGGGCACAGCCCATCGTCGCCGCTGCCCCTGGACGACTGGCGCTCGTGGGTGCTGCTGGCGTGGGTTGCCGGAACCGTCGTCGTCGCGGCGCGATGGTTCATTGCGATGCTCGGGGCGTGGCAGCTCGTGCAGCGCGCCGAGCCGGTCCACGACCCGGAATGGCTGGAACTCAAAGAGCGGATTGCGTTCGGGCTGGGCCTGGAGCGTCCGGTCCGGCTGCTCCGCAGCGACCGCATCACGGTCCCGGTTGCGTGCGGGGTCAGCACGCCCGTCGTGCTCCTGCCGGCCGGTGCCGACGCATGGTCGGAGGACCGGCGTGAGGTGGTGCTGACCCACGAGCTAGCACACATCCTGCGGCGCGACTGCCTGTCGCAACTCGTCGCCCAGGCGGCCCTGGTCGTGCACTGGTTCAACCCGCTCGCGTGGGCAGCGCACCGCCGGTTCCTGCTCGAGCGCGAGCACGCCTGCGACGACTACGTCATCAACAACGGCGCGCGCGCCTCGGACTACGCCGACCACCTGATGAGCATCGCCCGCCGCTTCCGGCGCGATTCCCTTTCCCTGTCCGCGACCGCCCCGATGGCCCGGCGCTCTAACCTCGAAGGCCGCATCCTCTCGATCCTGGACGCCGACCAGAACCGGAGCGCGGCAAGCCGGGTGGGCCTCGCGGTCTGCGGCGCGCTGGCGCTCGCGCTCATCTTGCCCCTGGCCGCGTTCCACCCGGTAGAGGCTGAACCGGACCTACAGGCAGTGCTGCTCGCGCCGGACGTGGCGGAGCCGACCCCCGCGCCGGAGCCCGAGGTGCTGGTGATCGCTAGCTCGACGCGTGACGACACGGTCACCTGGGAGGGCCGCGTGGCCTCGGGTGGCTCCGTCGAGGTCTACGGGATCAATGGGTCGATCCAGGCGCGCACCGGCGCGGGGGACCGTGTCCGCATTGAGGCTGAGAAGAAGTCGCGCCGGGGGCGGGAGGACGAGGTCGAGATCGTCGTCAACGAGTTTGCGAACGGGGTCGTCGTGTGCGCGGTCTATCCGGGGCAGGACGGCCGCTGCCGCCCCGGCGAGGGGGCGGGTGACGGCGACATCCGGGACAGCGACGTGAACGTGCAGTTCGAGATCACGTTACCCGAGAGCGTCCGGCTCGTCGCTCAAACCGTCAACGGCAGCGTCAAGACTGAACCGCTCGGGGCCGATGTCGAAGTCCGCACTGTCAACGGCAGCTTGGAGACGGCCTCGCGCCGGGGCGACGTGACGGCCGAGACCGTCAACGGCTCGGTCCGTGCCGAGGCGGCCGGGCTCGTCCGCGCCGGCACCGTCAACGGCAGCCTCACCCTCCGCATGGGCCGCGCCGACTGGGACGGCACGCTCGCCTTCGAGACGGTCAACGGCAGTATCACCCTCGACGTGCCGGACGACTTCAGCGCGACGGTCCGCGCCGAGGCGCAGACGGGCAGCATCAAGTCCGACTTCCCGCTGGAGATCCGCCGCGACGGCTACACCGGAGCGTCGGCGAAAGGGCAGGTCGGCAGCGCCTCGCGCCGGCTGACGCTCTCCGTGCTCAACGGCAGCATCAAGCTGCGCCGGGGCTCGGGTGCTATCGGGGCGGCCACGGGCGCAGACGCTGCGCGCGACCGGCACCAGCGCCTCAACGAGCGCCGGGCACGCATCGAAGAGCAGTGGCTGAACGATCGGAGGGTACAGGAGGAGCGCCACCGCGACCTCGCCTTTCAGGCGCTCGCCGACATAGGGCCCGAGATGGAGCGTGCGATGGAGGAGGCAGAGCGCGCCCTGGCCGCCGTCGATTTTGAGGGGGCTATCGCATCGGCGCTCGCCGGCATCGACCGGGTCGACATTCAGCGCGAGGTCGAGGCGGCTCTGGCCGAGATAGACTGGGCGTGGGAGAGCGCAGACTGGGACGAGGTCTGGCAAGAGGCCGAAGACGGCCTCCGCGATGAGCTTGATGATCTCCGCGACGAACTCGACGACCTCGAAGAGGAACTCGCCGAAGACGAGCTCACTCTCGCCGAGCGACAGGAGCTGCAGGTGCTCTGCGAGGCGCTGCGGGCGGAGGAGCGAGCGCTGAAGCGCTACCTCCGCGAGATGCGGCACCGCGAAGCATCCGGCAGACACGGCGCGGCCGACCACTAGCGCGGCCGAGCATCCCCTCTAACCTTCCAGTGTCCTGCTCAACGACACCTGTGCGGGTGAGGTATGCCCGCTCACGACTAGCCCCAGCAATGCATGGACACGCTGCTCCTCACCCTCGCCGCTTTTCTCCTGGCTGCCGGTACGGCACAGCCGGATGACGACACGCCGCGGAGCATCCGCGCCGTCCGCGTCGAGGCAGCGGCTTCGCCCGCGCTCGACGGTCGCCTCGGCGAAGCCGCGTGGCGAAGCGCCGAGGCCGCTTCCGGGTTCGTCCAGCTCCGGCCTCACGCAGGCGAACCCGCCACCCAGCACACCGAGGCGTTCGTCCTCTACGACGACGACGCGCTCTGGGTCGGCTTCCGGTGCTACGACGACAACCCCGATGCGGTCGTAGCCCGCCTCGCCCGGCGCGACGACTGGACGATCAGCGACAAGGTCTTCGTCTCGCTCGACTCCTACGGCGACGGGCGGACCGCCTTCGGGTTCGGCGTCAACGCGGCCGGCGTCAAGTACGACATCCTCACCTACAACGACAACAACGAGGACATGAGCTGGGACGCGGTGTGGGACGCGGCCGTTGCCCGGAACGACACGGGCTGGACGGCCGAGTTTCGGATCCCGTTCTCCCAGCTTCGCTACCAGACCGGCGAGGGTGTCGGGGCATGGGGGATCCAGTTCCAGCGCGACATCGCCCGCACCGACGAGAAGACCTTCTGGGCACCGATTCTGCCGGATGTGGACGGGTTCGTCTCCCGCTTCGGAACGCTCGAAGGGCTGAGCGGATTGGCCTCGCCCCGACGGCTTGAAGTGCAGCCCTACCTCGCCAGCCGCCTCACGCGCGAGCCGGGCGAGGCCGACAATCCGTTCTACAGCGAGAACGACCTCCACGGCTCGGTCGGTGCAGACGTGAAGTACGGCCTCACGAGCAACCTCACGCTCTCGGCCACCATCAACCCAGATTTCGGGCAGGTCGAGGCCGACCCGGCGGTGGTGAACCTATCGCAGTTCGAGGTCTTCTTCGAGGAGCGGCGACCGTTCTTCGTCGAGGGGGTCGACGTGTTCCAGTTCGGCCGGACGCGGACGTTCAATACCAACTTCCGCCCGACCTTTTTCTACTCGCGCCGCATCGGGCGCCGGCCCCAGCGCGGGCTGAGCGGCGAGGAGTTCGTCTACACCGACTCGCCGGACCAGACGACGATTGCGACGGCCGCGAAGGTGAGCGGCAAGGTCGGCGACTGGTCGATTGGGGTGCTCGACGCGGTCACCGTCGAGGAGCAGGCGCAGGTCCTCAGCACCGATGGCGAGCGGCTCCAGACGCCCGTCGAGCCACTGACGAACTACGCCGTCGGGCGCGTCAAGCGCGACTTCCGCGACGGGCAGACCGTCGTCGGCGGCCTGTTCACCGCGACGAACCGGAGCATGGCCGAGCCCGCCTTCGCCGATATCACGCCGGAGAGTGCCTACGTCGGCGGCCTCGACTTCGAGCACGCCTGGGGTAACCGGGCGTGGACCGTCAGCGGTGTTGTGGCTGGGAGCGTCGTGGGTGGCTCCGAGGCGGTGATCGATGCCTTGCAGCGCGCGCCGCAGCGCTACCTCCAGCGTCCCGATGCGGACCACCTCAGCGTCGGCGACGGTGCGACGAGCCTGAGCGGGGCCTACGGCGAGGTCTCCATCGCCAAGACGAGCGGCAAGCTCATCGGCTCGCTCACGGCCAACCACGTCAGCCCCGGCTTCGACGTGAATGACCTGGGTTTCCAGTTCCGGTCGGACGTGTACTCGCACTCCGGCATCGTGATCTACAACGAGAACGACCCCAGCCCGGCCTGGCTGCGGCGCTGGGGCGGCAACGTCAACTGGAACGTCGCCGTCAACGGCGCTGGGCAGACCATCAACCGGCGGCTGAACTTCAACTCAAACCTCCAGTTTGCCAACCTGTGGGGCACCGGCCTCTACGTCGGTGGCAACCTCGGCGAGACCTTCAACGACCGCCTCACGCGTGGCGGACCGGTCGCCACGAGGCCCGCCGACATCGGCGTCAACCCGTGGGTCCACAGCGACGACCGCCGGGTGGTCTCGGGCAGCGCCTACACGTTCATCCGCACCGAGTTCGCCGAGAACCCCGAGTGGGACGTGAACGCCGGGGTGGACCTCACGGTGCGTCCGTCGTCCTCGCTCGAGTTTGTCCTCAGCCCGGAACTGTCGAACGAGTTCGACACGGACCAGTACCTCACCGCCGTCGAGGATGAGGCTGCCGAGGCCACCTTCGGCACGCGCTACGTCTTCGGTGACATCCGGCAGACCTCGTTCTCGCTCGGCCTCCGCGCGGGCTGGACGTTCACGCCGGACCTCACGCTCCAGCTTTTCGCTCGGCCGTTCGTCACCGCCGGCCGGTATTCCGGCTACAAGCAGCTCCGCGCGCCCGGCACCTACGACTTCGACGTCTACGGGCGCGACACCGGCACGATCGCCGAGCGCGAGGACGCCTTCGAGGTCGCGCCCGGCGACGGGGGGGAGGCGTTCTCCTTCGACAAGCCCGACTTCAACTTCCGGTCGCTGCGCGGGAGTGCCGTCGTGCGCTGGGAGTACCGTCCCGGCTCGGCGCTGTTCTTCGTCTGGCAGCAGCAGCGCGACGGCTTCGAGGATTTTGGCGACTTCGACCTCGACCGCGACGTCGGGGCCATCTTCCGCGAGGACGTGCAGAACATCTTCCTCGTCAAAGCCACCTACTGGCTCGGCGTGTAGCGCACGAACCTGGGGACGACCCGTCCAACCGGCCGCCCGTGCTCAGCCTGCTCGTGCCGTCAAGCCGCGCTCGTAGCCGGGGTGGCCGTCGGGCTGCCGGTCGTCTGCCCGACGGGCTGGCGCTCGAGCCAGAAGACGAGGATATCGTCGGCGAAGCGGGGCTCGGCGCTGCGGCGGAGCATGGTCTTGAGGAGCGCCTGCACCGGCTGCTCGGCGCTCAGCGCGTCCGTGGCCGAGGCAGCGACGCCCTTCTCGCCGAACTGCTCGCCGCCCTCGGCCACTTGCTCGATCAGGCCGTCCGTGTAGGTGATCAGCGCGCTGCCGGGCGGGAGCTGGAAGCTCCGGTCGGTGTACTCTTCCTCCTTGTCCAGCCCGAGGATGAGTTCCGAGTGCTCGACGATTCCGGAGCGGTCCGGGGTCACGAAGATCGGGCGGCAGTGGCCGGCGTTGGCGTAGGTGATCGTGTTCGTCTCGGTGTCCCAGCGCATGATGAGGAGCGAGGCGAACGTCTCTTCCAGAAGCTCGTCGCGGACCAGCATCCCGTTGACGCGGTGCATGAGCGCCGCCGGCGAGTCCGTCTGCTCGAGCATCGCGTGGATCGTGGAGCGGATGTAGGAGAGGAAGCTGAAGGCGTAGAACTTGGCCTGGAGGCCCTTGCCCATGATGTCGCCGACGGTGAAGAGGTACGAGCCGGGCCGGACCTCGGTCCAGTCGAAGAGGTCGCCGCCGCCGTCGCCGAAGGGCTTGTTGTAGAAGAAGGTCCGGTAGCCCGGCACCTGCGGCATCGACTTCGGCAGGAGGCGGTCCGAGAAGTCGCGCCCGATCCGGGCGCTGAGCTGCTGCTGGTGCACCTCGATCCGTTCCAGGATGCGCTCGATGCGCGTCAGCAGGAATTCGATGTCGAACGGCTTGGTGATGTAGTCGTCGACGCCTTCGCCGAGGCCCTTGAAGCGGCTCGTGTCGTCGGTCTTGGCGGTCAGGAAGATGAACGGGATCGTCCGCGTGCGCTCGCCCTGCCGGAGGAGTGAGAACAGCGCGAAGCCGTCCATCTTGGGCATCATGATGTCCGAGACGATGAGGTCGGGGATCTCCTCCTCGACGAGGACGAGGGCTTCCTCGCCGTTCTGGGCGGAGCGCACCTCGTAGACCTTGCCGAGGCGGTATTCGAGGAGACGCCGCAGCGTCTGGTTATCCTCGACGATCAGGAGGGAGTGTCGAGACATGGCGTAGAGGTGGCGGAGATCCAGAATTCGAGACGCTGACGGGGTTCGCTCGCGGCAGCGGGCAGCGGAAAGTAGCGCAGGTCATCGGTACCGTTGAGCATGATCAGCAGGCCACGCCCTCGCTCCGCCATTACTTCATCTTCGAGCTTGGCGCGCTGCACAGTGATCTGCTGCCCAAAGTCGAACCCGTTGGAGTTGTCCTCGATGACGCAGTGCACGTCCTGCGCGTTGAGGGTGAGCGAGAGGTCGATCAGCGGCGTGCGAGCCTCGAAGTCGGCGTGCTGGACGAGGTTGGCGATCCACTCGTGGATCACCAGCTTGATCCGGTGCAGGCGCGTTTCCCCGAGCGTGAAGGCGAAGGCCGCGTCCCGGCCCCACGCGTCGAGCAGGGGATGCACCTCGGCAACGACGGTCTCGAGGTCGGTAAACCTGGACTGCACGCACGTCATGGCAGAGCGCAGACTTGGAGGGCGAGCGGAGGCCATAGCCTTTTACGCCGCGCCCGCCCGG
The DNA here is from genome assembly GCA_038746285.1 of Bacteroidota bacterium. Classification (NCBI taxonomy): domain Bacteria; kingdom Pseudomonadati; phylum Bacteroidota; species Bacteroidota bacterium. The sequence goes on along the minus strand of JBCDKT010000023.1, from coordinate 35,322 downwards.
CTCCCACTCGCCGCCCGCCCCTGGAGCTGCTCGTGCGCAGCCTCCACGGTGGGGTACTGCCGAAAGACCTTGTACGTCCGCGTGAGCTGCACCACGACCTGCACCGGACGGCTGACGGCGGCGAACACCACCTGGCCGCCGAGCGGCGTCAACTGCCGGTAGAGCGAGAAGATGGCACCCAAGCCGGTGGAGTCCAGAATGCCCGTCCCGGAGAAGTCGAGCACGAAGTTCCGGGTGCCTGATTGGATCTGGTCCTGGCAGGCCGACTTGAACTCAGCCGCATTGCGGAAATCGAGCGCCTTTCCGATGCGGACGACGGTAGTGTCGGGAGTGATGCTCTGGAAAGAAAAGGTCATGGGGAATGCGGAGGGTGGGACACGGGGGTAGGGTGGCGAGCCGAGCAGTGGCACGGTGCGCGCGAGGTCGCCGTCTAATATCGTACCAGACAGGAGGATGAGGCGACAGGCGCGTTGCACGCGGGCGACAAAATAGGTCGGCAAAGGCGCGGTACCGGGGGCTGCGCGGAGTGCCATGCACCCGGTAGGCCGGAATAACAGAGGCGTGGCCCCAGCAGTGCGGCGGGCGGCGCAGGCGTCCAGGCAGGGCGCGTGCGCCAGGGTATCCTCGTAACACGATTCGTTCCTTTCGAAACGTTCGGAAAGAGTTGCCGGAGGGCCACAGCGTATTTTCCCTCCGGCCCCGTTTCGCTGCCCGTGTCCCCCGCCTGTGCGCTTTCCCGTTCGCGTCCCGCTCCTCACGCTCGCTGCTGCGACGCTGCTCACGGGGTGCACCCGGCGCGCCGACACGATTCTGTCCGGTGCCCTCCTTGACGAGCAGCCGGCGCAGGAGACGTGGGACGTGACGCTGGCGCTCTCGACGGGGGAGCGGCCGCGCGCCCTCGTCCGGGCCGCCTACCTCGCCCGCTTCGAGCGCGCCGACAGCACCTTCGCCCGGTTCGGCCCGGCCGCGCCCGAGGACACGACCCGCGTCACGGTCAGGGTCTTCGACGACGACGGTGTCCTCACTTCGACGGTCCGGTCCGACCGGCTCCTCTATTTCGACGAGGAGCGCCGCTTCATCGCCGAGGGGCGCGTCGTCGTGCGGACCGAGTCGGGCAAGACGCTCCGCAGCGAGGAACTGACCTGGGACGAGGCCGGGCGCAGCCTTCAGACCGACGGCTTCGTGCAGATCACGACGCCCGACGAGGACCTTCAGGGCTACCGGCTCGTCTCGGACGAGGACATGGAGACCTACACGCTGGCTCGCATCACGGGGCAGGTGAAGGTGGAGGAGTAGGCGTGGACGAGCAGACAAGCGGAAGAGGGGAAGAGCGAAGGCGTGCTCTGTGGTTCGCCGCCTGCGTCCTCGCAGGACTGCTCGGGGCGATGGCCGCCCGCCCGGCGCAGGCGCAGGAAGCCGACTCCGTGCGCGCCGACTCCGTGCGCGCCGACTCGGTGCGCGCCGACTCGGTGCAGACACTCGGCGACCCGGTCTGGGAGAGCTGGCCCTCCCCCGACACGCTCGGCGCGGAGACGCCGGGCGTGCCCGACGCGGAAGTCCGCATCGTCACGATCGTCAACGCCGACTCGGTGTCCGGGACCGTCGTGGACGGCGAGCGGGTCCGCACCCTCATTGGGAATGTGCATCTTATTCAGGACTCCACTGACCTCCGGGCAAGGCAGGCGACCCAGTTCCTCGACCGCGAGGAGATCCTCTTCGAGGGAGCCGTCGAGATCGCCGACGGCGTCGACACGCTGAACGCGCGGACGGTGACCTACGGCAGCCGCACCCGCGTCGGCCGTGCCGAGGGCGACGTGCGCCTGGCTGACGACGAGGCCGAACTGTTCTCGAACTCCGTCACGCACTTCCGCTCCGAGGGCCGGGCCGAGTTCGACGAGCCCGTGCGCCTCGTCGAGCGCGACGGTTCGGCCGTCCTGACGAGCGAGCGCGGGCGCTACCTCTCCGGCACAAAAGAGGCCTTCTTCCGCGACAACGTCCGCCTCGTGGACAGCCTCAGCGTGCTCACGAGCGAGCGGGGCCGCTACGGCACCGAGGACAAGCGCGCCGACTTCTCGGGCAACGTTCGCCTCCGGCACAGGCAGAGCACCCGCGTCGAGGCCGACTCGCTCACGCACTTCCGCACCCCCGAGGTCTCGGTGGCGCGCGGCGACGTGCTCGTCGAGCGCTTCGGCGGGCGCAGGGACGACGAGGACGCCGAGCCCGACACGACGCGCCGGACGCTCCTCTTCGGCGAGCAGGCGTTCCACGACGAGCGCGCCCGCTTCAGCCGCGTCGAGATCGACCCCCTCCTGGTGCGCCTCCAGGCCGACTCGGCCGGAATCGACACGCTCCTCGTCCGCGCCGACATCCTCGAAGCCTCGCAGCCCGACTCGGTCGGGGGCCGCCCGCCGCCGCCGGGCGCGACGTTCCAGCGCCTCGTCGCCCGGCGCAGCGTGCGGCTCTACGGCCCCTCGCTCGCCGCCGTCGGCGACTCGGCCGTTTTCAACCGCGTCGAGTTCGAGGCGGACTCGGCCGCGGCGGGCTCACCAGCGACCGATTCGCTAGCGACCGATTCGACGCCTACCGACTCGCTGGCGACTGGCTCTGCCGCGACTGACCCGGCGGCCGGGCCGACGGACGACGAGGTCTGGCTCTTCCGCGACCCCGTCGGGTGGATGAACGCGCGCGGCTCGACGCTCGTCACCGAGGTCTCCGGCGACTCGATCCGCGTCACGGCGCGGAGCGAAGCCGTGGACTCGGTCCGCGTCCTCGGGCGGGCGTTCGCGGCGCGGCCCGACAGCCTCCTCGGCCGCGTCAACCAGATGCGCGGGCGCCAGATGCTCGCGCTCTTCGCCCAAGACAGCCTCCGCTGGATGCACGTCTGGCCCAACGCCGAGTCGGCCTTCTTCCGGGCCGACAGCGCGGGCGCGCTCGAAGGAGCCGTCCGCCTCTCGGCCGACAGCCTCGCCTTCCGCTTCGACGGCGACGCGCTCCGCCGGGTGCAGGGCACGCGCGGCATCGAGGGGACCTACTACGACGCGGGCCTCGTCCCAAGCCCGCTGCGCCTCGACGGCTTCCGCTACGCGCCCGAGCGCCGCCCCACCCGCGCCTCGCTCCTGGCCGACAACCCGCTGGAGCGCAACCGCGCCCGCCCCGACCCGCCCGCCGAACCGGCCGAGGCCCCGGAGCCCATCGTCCTGCCGGCGGAACCGCTCCGCGAGATCGTTCCGAGTGAGGACGAGGCACCGGACCGCTAGCCGCGCGTAGACTCTGCCTGCCAACCCGACCAAGCACCGTGGAAGCACCCCGAACCGAACCGTCGCTCGTCCTCCGCGCCGAGGGCCTCACCAAGCGCTACCGCAAGCGCACCGTCGTCGACGGCGTGGCCCTCGAGGTGAGGCAGGGCGAGGTCGTCGGCCTCCTCGGGCCGAACGGGGCGGGGAAGACGACGACGTTCTACATGGTCGTCGGGATGGTGCGGCCGGACGGGGGGCAGGTCTGGCTCGGGGGCGAAGACATCACGCGGCTGCCGATGTACCGCCGCGCCCGGCGCGGGATCGGGTACCTCGCCCAGGAGGAGAGCGTCTTCCGCAACCTCACGGTCGAGGAGAACCTCCACGCCGTCCTCGAATTCCAGCCCATCTCGAAGGAGGCGCGCGCGGCCCGGGTCGACGAACTCATGGGCGAGTTCGGGCTCCACCGCGTGCGCGACTCGAAGGGCTACGTCCTCTCCGGCGGCGAGCGGCGGCGCACCGAGATCGCCCGTGCCCTCGCCACCCGCCCCAAGTTCATCCTCCTCGACGAACCCTTCGCCGGCATCGACCCGATTGCGGTCGAGGACATCCAGCACGTTGTGGCTGGACTTCAGGGCCGCGGGATCGGCGTCCTCATCACGGACCACAACGTCCACGAGACGCTCGCCATCACCGACCGGGCGTACCTCCTCTACGAGGGCCACATCTTCAAGCACGGCACAGCAGAAGAACTGGCAGAAGACGAGGAGGTGCGCCGCCGCTACCTCGGCGAGCAGTTCACCCTGGAACGTTACCAGCAGCGCGAGTAGGGTGGTCGGGCGCGTGGGAGGTTGGGGGGTGTTGCCCCGCATGAATCGAAGCCGCTCTCACACCCTCATCCTCCCGTACACCCACACACCGATCCCCACCGTGGACGCCACCGCTACGCTTGTCTTCCCGCACCAACTCTTCGGCGACCACCCCGCGCTTCCCGAGGGCGGCGCGGCCGTGCTCGTCGAGGACAGCCTGTTCTTCCGCGACCCGCAGTACCCGGCGCGCTACCACAAGCAGCGCCTCCTCCTGCACCGCGCCTCGATGCGGCGCTACGCCGACCGGCTCGCCGAGCGCGGCCACGCCGTCCGCTACGAGGCCTTCCCCGACCACGAGCGCGTCGAGGACGTGGTCGAGCGCCTCGCGGAGGACGGGGTCGAGACGCTGCGCTACGCCGACCCGCACGACTTTACGCTCCAGAAGAGGTTGGACGCGGCGTGCGAGCGGCTCGGGGTCGAGCAGGAGGTCGTGCCCTCGCCGATGTGGCTCAACACGCGAGGGGAAAACGCGGGCTTCTTCGAGGGCCGGAAGCGCTGGGTGATGGCGTCGTTCTACAAAGAGCAGCGCCGGCGGCTGGGCGTGCTCGTGGACGGTGACGGCGAGCCGGCGGGCGGGCAGTGGAGCTTCGACGAGAAGAACCGCAAGCCGATCACCGAAGAAGCGCTGTCGGAGGTGCCGCCGCTGCCAGAGGTCAAGGAGGACGACTACGTGCGCGAGGCGCGGGCCTACGTCGAGGAGCACTTCGGCGACCACTACGGGTCGACCGAGCAGTTCTGCTACCCGACGAGTCACGCCGAGGCCGGGCGCTGGCTCGACCACTTCCTGCACCACCGCCTCGCCGCGTTCGGACCGTTCGAGGACGCCTTCGAGCCGGGGCGGCCGTACCTCTACCACGCCGTCCTCACGCCCGCGCTCAACACCGGGCTTCTCACCGCGCGCGAGGTCGTCGACCGGACGCTCGATTTTGCCGCCGAGCACGCCGTCCCGCTCCAGTCGCTCGAAGGGTTCCTCCGCCAGGTGATCGGCTGGCGCGAGTACATCCGGGCGGCCTACGACCTGCGCGGGGTCGAGCTCCGCACCGGCAACGAGTGGGGGTTCGAGCGCGACCTCCCGCCCTCGTTCTATGACGGCACGACCGGCCTCCCACCCGTCGACGACGCCATCCGCCGCTGCCTCGACCTCGCCTACGCCCACCACATCGAGCGGCTGATGGTGCTCGGCGGGGTGCTCTTCCTGAGCCGCATCCACCCGGACGCCGTCTACCGCTGGTTCATGGAGCTGTTCATCGACGCCTACGACTGGGTGATGGTCCCGAACACGTACGGGATGAGCCAGCATGCGGCGGGCGAGGTGATCCTGACGAAGCCCTACTTCAGCGGCTCCAACTATATCCTCAAGATGAGCCACTACGAGCGCGGGCCGTGGTGCGACACCTGGGACGGGCTCTTCTGGCAGTTCATCTTCGACTACGCCGAGCGCCTGCGCGGCAACCCGCGCTGGGCGATGATCGTGAGCCAAGCCGGGCGGATGAAGGCCGAGACGCGCGAGCGCCACGAGCGCCACGCCCAGGCCTTCTTCGACAAGCTCGACCGCGAACTCGCCGCCGCATGAGCACCGCTGACCTCGACGCGCTCCGGGCGCGCTACCTCCACCTCACGCGCGAGGTGCTCCCCGCCCAGGCCGCCGAGGCGGGCGACTGGCCCGTCCGCTATGACCACTGCTTCATGCGGATCGTGCTCGACCACGTCTTCGGCGGGCGGTGGTACGACCACGTCGAGGCCCGCCCGGCCTGCCGCCACCTCACCGGCGAGCAGCTTCGCCGCGCGGTCGACCTCGCCGAGGAGATCGCGGCCGAGGGCGCGCCGCTCTTGCGCACGATGAACCAGCGGAGCCTCGCATGGCGCGGGAAAAGCCAGCTCCGCGCGTGAGCTCCGCGCGCCGCTGCTGTCAGCCGAAGGCCGCCTGGAAGCCGTTGACGAGCATCTGCACGGCGATCATAATCAGCAGCATCCCCATCAGCCGCTCCAGCGCCGACAGCCCCCGCTGCTTGAGGAGGCGGTAGAGCAGCGGGGCCGCCGAGAGTACCGCCGCCGACGCGCCCCACGCCATGAGCAAGGCGAGCGTCCACTTGCCCATCGCCCCCGGCTCGCTGCGGACCATCAGGATCAGCGTCGCGAGCGCCGACGGCCCCGCGACGAGCGGAACCGCGAGCGGCACAATGAACGGCTCGCCGCCGCCGGTGTCGCCCATCACGCCCTCCTCGGTCGGGAAGATCATGCGCAGCCCGATGATCATCAGCACGATCCCGCCCGCAATCGTGACCGACTCCTGCTCCAGCGCGAGGAGGTTCAGCAGGCCCTGACCAAAAAACAAGAACGTCAGCAGGATCGCGAGGGCGATCAGCAGCTCGCGCACGATGATGAACCGCCGGCGCTTTGGACCGAGGTCTTTCAGCAGGGAGAGGAACAGCGGAGCGTTCCCCAGCGGGTCCATCACGAAGAACAGGACGATGGCCGCAGCGAGGGCGGAGGTTCCAGGCTCGAACACGGCGTTCGGGTTAGGGGAGAGGCGCGAAGATAAACGCTCGGCTTCACCTATTTTGCAAGCATGGAAACCACGCCCGACCTCTTCGGGGATGTACTACCCACGCTCGACACGGAGCGCCTCCGGCTCCGCCACCCGCGCCCGGCTGACGCCGAGGCCGTGCTCGCTATCTTCGGCGACATCCGGGCGATGCGCTACTGGAGCCACGAGCCGCTCGAAGACCTCGGGGCCGCTCAGCGCTATCTCGCCGAGATCGACACCGGCTTCGCCGAGCGCGTCCTCTTCCAGTGGGCCATCACCGAACCCGACCCTGACCAGCTGATCGGGACCGTCACGCTGACGGCGTGGGACCGGACCAACCGCCACGCCGAGGTCGGGTTCGTGCTGGCCCCCGCGCAGTGGGGGACGGGCTACGCCTCGGAGGCCGTCCGCGCTGTGCTCGGCTTCGGGTTCGGGCGGATGGACCTGCACCGGATCGAAGCCGAGCTGGACCCGCGCAACGGTGGCTCCGAGCGCTTGCTCCGGCGGCTCGGGTTCCGGCGCGAGGGGCTGCTCCGGCAGCGGTGGTACCTCTACAACGAATGGTGCGACAGCCTCCTCTACGGGCTGCTCCGCGCCGACTGGGAACGCTCGCACGCCGGTCCGGCGTAGCACGCGTCCTCTCCTCCTGCCCAATACGATTATGGCAATGAAAGAAGCCGAAGCCGCCGAGCGCGCCACCTCCAGCGGCATTCCCGTCGACCCCGTTTACGACCGCGCCGACCTGCCCGAGCACACCGCCGAGCGCCTCGGTGAGCCGGGGCAGTACCCGTTCACGCGCGGGGTCTACCCCGAGATGTACCGCTCCCGGCTGTGGACGATGCGCCAGTACGCCGGCTTCTCGACGGCCGAGGAGTCGAACGCTCGCTACCACTACCTCCTCGGCCAGGGCGCGCGCGGCCTCTCGGTCGCCTTCGACCTCCCGACGCAGATCGGCTACGACTCCGACGACCCGATGGCCGAGGGCGAAGTCGGCAAGGTCGGCGTGGCCATCGACTCGCTGGAAGACATGCAGCGGCTCTTCGACGGGATCGAGCTGGAGCCGATCACGACGAGCATGACGATCAACGCGACCGCGCCGATCCTGCTCGCGCTCTACGTCGCCGTCGCTAAAGGGCAGGGGGCCGACCTGAAGCGGCTCGGCGGGACGATCCAGAACGACATCCTCAAGGAGTACGCCGCGCGCGGGACCTACATCTACCCCCCGCGCCCCTCGATGCGCTTCATCACCGACGTCTTCGCGTGGTGCGCCGAGGAGGTGCCGCGCTGGAATACGATCTCGATCTCGGGCTACCACATCCGCGAGGCCGGGAGCACGGCAGCCCAAGAGCTCGCCTTCACGCTCGCCAACGGCATCGCCTACGTCGAAGCCGCGCTCGCGGCGGGCCTCGACGTCAACGTCTTCGGCAAGCGGCTCTCGTTCTTCTTCAACGCCCACAACAACTTCTTCGAGGAGGTCGCCAAGTTCCGCGCCGCGCGGCGGCTCTGGGCGCGCACCATGCGCGAGCGCTTCGGGGCGACCGAGCCGAAGGCGATGATGTGCCGCTTCCACACCCAGACCGGCGGCTCGACGCTGACGGCGCAGCAGCCGAAGAACAACATCCCCCGCGTCACGCTCCAGGCCCTCGCCGCCGTCCTCGGCGGGACCCAGAGCCTCCACACCAACGGCTACGACGAGGCGCTCTCGCTCCCGACCGAGGAGGCCGCCGGCCTCGCGCTCCGCACCCAGCAGGTCATCGCCCACGAGTCCGGCGTCGCCGACACCGTCGACCCGCTCGCCGGCTCGTTCTTCGTCGAGCGCCTGACGGCCGACCTCGAAGCCGAGGCCGAGCGGCTGATCGCGACGATCGACGAGATGGGCGGGGCCGTCGCTGCCATCGAGCAGCAGTTCTACCAGGACGAGATCGCGCAGTCGGCCTACCGAGCGCAGCTCGCCGTCGAGCGCGGCGAGCAGATCGTGGTCGGGGTCAACCGGTACGAGGAGGGCGACGTGGAGGTGCCGGAGCTTCTCAAGATCGGCGACGAGATCCGCGGCCGCCAGGCCGAGCGCCTCGCCGCGCTCCGCGACCGCCGCGACGCCGCCGCCCACGCCGCCGCCCTCGACCGGATCGAGACGGCCGCGCGCGGCGACGAGAACCTGATGCCGCACGTCCTCCACGCAGTCGAGCAGTGGGCGACGGTCGGCGAGATCTCGCACCGGCTGCGGTCGGTGTGGGGCGAGTACGGCGGCTAGAAAGCCACCCGCAAGCTCAGCCGCGGCGTGCCCGAGCGCACGTCGAAACCGGGGGTGACCAGGAGGCGCACGGCCCGCGCGTTGTGGGTGCGGACGGCGCGGCGCGTCAGGAAGAGGTCGAGGAGCAGGCTGCTACTGATGGCGGCAGAACCGCCGATCACGAGGGCACCGCCGAGGGTGTCGTTGTAGGAGGTGCACTCCGACCCGGCGCAGGTCCCGCCGAGCAGGTAGCCCAGCCCGGCACCAAACGAGAGAAAGCCGGCCGTCCGCAGCCCGATGGTGACGATGGCGCTGGCGTCGCCTGCATAAATCCGTCCCGCCGATGGACCCACGAGCAGCCCGCCCGCCATCACAATCCCGCCGAGCGCCGAGAGACCACCCTCGCCGTCTGCGAGGGCCGAGCCAGCGAGGACGGGCACGACCGTGCCGGTGAGCGCGTAGGTGTAGGCCTGTGCGTAGCCCTTTCGTGGGACCTCGGCGCTGCGCAGCGAGTCCGGGACCACCGCCGGCTGCGCGTCCGCCGCAGCCGTGCCGAGCAGGAGAAGAAGGAGGGCCAGCCGCACGACGTGAAGGAGAGAGGGTGACGCCGGGAAGATAGCGTGCAAAGCAGCCACTCAAGTGGGCACCCGGCAACGCCGCAGGGGACGGCTCGTTCAAGCACACGCTGGCTTCTCTCAGACCGTTGCCCCTGGTACCATGCTGCCTTTCCTCTCGCAGTTCGACGTCCTCGACGCCCGCATCGCTCAGTTCATGCAACGCTACGGCGTCGTTGCCCTTCGGTGGACCGTCGGGATCGTGTTCATCTGGTTTGGCGCGCTCAAGTTGTTTCCGGGGATGAGCCCGGCCGAGGAGTTGGTCAAGAACACGGTCTATTTTTTCGACCCCGGCTGGTTCTTCCCGGTCCTCGGCGTGTGGGAGGTGCTGATCGGCCTCTTCCTGATCGTCCGGCCGTTCATCCGCGTAGCGATCTTCCTGCTCGCGCTCCAGATGCCAGGGACATTCCTGCCGCTCGTGCTGCTCCCCGAGGTCTGCTTCACGGCGTTCCCGTTCGGGCTGACGCTGGAGGGGCAGTACATCGTCAAGAACCTCGTCATCATCGCCGCCGCGCTCGTGGTCGGCGGCACGGTGCGGCGGCGGCCAACCGCAGAGCAGCGGCTGTGACGCAAGCAGGCGGTCGGCAGTGTGCTGCCATGTGCTGAAACTTGCCTGCCATATGACAGTAGCAGGGGGCGTTACTAGCTTGCCGCTTCCATGCCCTCGAATCTCCCGACCGACGTCCGGTACAACCCGTCCGCCGTCCGGCGCGGGTTGCCGTACCGCAGCCTGACGCGCCTCGTCGCGGCGCTCGGCCTGACGCTCGCCGAGGCGGCCGGGCTGCTGCTCATCAGCGAGCGCACCCTGGCCCGCCGCCAGTCCGACGGACGCCTGACCCAGGCCGAGAGCGACCGCCTCGTCCGGCTCGAACGCCTCGCGGCGGACACAGTCGAAGCCTTCGACGGGCATGCCGCCGAGGCGAAAGAGTGGCTTACCACTCCCAAGACGCTCCTCGGCGGCGAGACGCCGCTCCGCCACGCCGACACCGAGCCGGGGCTGCGCGCCGTCCGCCAGATGCTCGCGGTGATCCAGCACAACGTGGCCGCTTGATGCGCGAGGTCGTCCGGCTGACGCAGCGTCGCTACGCGGACACGGCGTTCTCCGGCACCGGGGCACTGCGCGTAGACGGACGCTGGCACCGCGCCGGGACGCCGGTCGTCTACGCCGCCGAGTCGGCCACCGGAGCCCTCCTCGAAATGCTCGTCCACGTCGAGCGCCCGCGCCTGCTGGCGATGGACCTCGTGACGGTGCCCGCCCGGTTCGACGAGGCGCTCGCGGTCCGGGTCGAAGACGCATACGGGTTGCCCGACGACTGGTGGCGTTTCCCGTGGCCTGTCGCGACGCAAAACCTCGGTCGGCGCTGGATCGACGAGGCGCGCTCCGCCGTGCTCGACGTGCCGAGCGCGGTCGTCCGCTCGGCGCGCAATCTCCTCTTCAACCCGGCCCACCCGGACTTCGGGCAGGTCGAGATCGGCGAGCCGGAGCCGTTCGCCATCGACCCTCGCCTCGGGGCGTGAGAGGACGTACCAAGTTCAGGTTCAAGGCGTTTCGGAGAGGACTGCATGCTGAACCGCCCGTCCTGATGCAACGCCTCCGTACCGGTCTCCTGCTGCATCCACTGTTCCTGTTTGCACTCGCTGTGCTCCTGCTCAACGACTGGGCGCTTAAGGCAATGTGGCCGAGCGTCGCCACCGGGAAGCTCAGCGACTTCGCGGGCCTCGTCGTGGCTCCCGTACTCGTGTGCGCCGTGCTCGGGTTGGAGCGTGGCAGTCGGCGCGAAATCGTGACGGTCCACGCGGTCGTGGGAGGTCTGTTTGCCGTCGTGCAGTTTGTGCCGGTGGATGCGTGGTATCCGTTTGTCGCCGACCTCGTACCGCGCCCGCGTCTCTGGCCCGACCCGACAGATCTTGTGGCACTCGCCGTGTTGCCGTGGAGCGTACGATTCGTTCTGTCTCCGCCCGAGGCCCCGGCGATATCTCCGCGATGGGCTGTCGTGCCTACGCTGCTCGTTGCCTCCTTCGCCGTCCTTGCCACGAGCTATGTTCCGGTTATCACGGAGGAGAGTGAAATCCTTCTGGAGGCTGAGACGGAGGAGGCCGCGTTCGAGCATTGGGAGCAGGTGCTGAGCCGCGTGCTGGAGGCGCACCGGACACCTGAGTATTGGCATCCTGAGATTCGGAGGTACGATGGCATCTTTCGAGCTCGGGTGGCTTCCTCGGGAGACCCCGAGGCCGGGATCCAAGAGATACGAGCCAACGCAGTCTTGCTCGTCGGATGGGACGACGAGCGAAAAGCACTCTGGCTCGCTGAGGTCGGTATGTACGATCTCGACACAGACTACCAACTGCTCGGCAGAGTTGAGGTGGAGCTTTTCCTGCCGACGCTCCGCGCAGCACTCCGGGCCGAGCAAGTCCCGTGAGGCTCACTTGGCCTGCCACCGTTCCACGAGTCCGTAAGCGGCGATGCCGAAGGCGACGGCGACGTTGAGCGAGTGCTTCGCCCCGTACTGCGGGATTTCGAGCGCGAGGTCGCACCGGTCGAGGATCTCCTGCCGGACGCCCTTGACCTCGTTGCCGAGCACGAAGGCGAGCGGGAACTGGTCCGCCGCGACGGCTCCGATAGCGGTCGGCGTGTCGGTTTGTTCGAGCGCGGCGAGGGTCCAGCCGTCCGCGCGAAGTCGGTCGAAGAGTGCAAGCGGGTTGGGCGCGTGGGTCCACGGGACGGTATGCTCGGCCCCGAGGGCGGTCTTGGCGACGCGGACGTGCTCCGGCGTCGGGGTGTAGCCAGTGACCCAGACGTGCGCGAGACGAGCCGCGTCGGCGGTGCGGAGGACCGAGCCGACGTTGTAGGCCGAGCGGATATTGTCGAGCACCACCGCGATGGGGTGGCGCGGCAGCGAGGTGAGGGCCTCGGGCGAGGGCCGGCCTAGTTCGTCGGGGCGGAGTATTCTCACAGCGTCGAGCATGGAAGGGGAGCGGGATGATACCTTAGCATGACCTACGTTGTGCTCTATCTGCTCGTCGTGCTTGTTGACCGCAGACGACGGACGGCAGACCGCCGTGGGTGCTAGACCCAGCGGTCCGCCGTCAGCGGTCTGCGGTCTCAGCCCTCCGATTCTGTACCTCACCGCTTGGGTCATGTATCCCCTCCACCACACCTCCTCTGCTATGCGCCGCCTCCTGCTTCCGCTCCTCCTCGTCTCCGCACTTCCGCTCCTCGCCTCCTGCACCGCGCTCCAGGAGATCGCCAACCTCCGCAACGTCGACTTCGCCATCGACGGCGTCACCCAGACCAACCTCGCCGGCGTGGACGTGCAAGACGTGCGCGGCTACGACGATCTGGGTCCGCTGGAGGTCGCCCGCGTCGGCGCGACGCTGGCCACGGGCCGGATGCCGCTCTCGTTCACGCTCAACCTCGGCGCGACTAATCCTGAGACGAACTCCGTCAACGCCCGCCTCGTCCAACTCGACTGGACCCTGCTCCTGGATAACACCGAGACCATCAGCGGCATCTTCAACGACGAGCGCGTCATCCCGCCCGGGTCCGACGTGCTGATCCCGATCTCGATGGAGCTCGACCTGATCGACTTCTTCGGGAGCAATCTACCGGACATCGTCAACCTCGTCGGCGCGATCACCGGGCAGGGCTCGTCCGAGATCGCGCTCCGCGCCCGCCCCACGGTCACGACGCCCATCGGCCCGATCACCTACCCGTCGCAGATCACGATCGTGAGCCAGCAGATCGGCGAGTGAATAGAGGGTTAACGCTTGGAGCGAGGAATATTTCGGCTTACTTTGCCAGTTCTGTCCTCGCTCCATTCACCCTCCGCCTCGCGTGATCGTAGCCATCGACGGTCCGGCCGGTTCCGGCAAGAGCACCACCGCGCGCCGCGTCGCGGACGCCGTGGGATGGCTCTACCTCGACACCGGGGCCATGTACCGTACGATCGCCCTCGCGTTCCTGGACCGGGAGGTGCCGCTGACGGAGGACGGAGCCGGCCACCTGCTGGCCACGCTCGACCTCGACCTGCGCATGGGTCCCGAGGGGCTGAGCGCCCTGCTCGGCGGGGAGGACGTGACGGGCCGCATCCGCACGCCCGCTGTGTCGGAGGCCGCCAGCCGCGTCAGCGCGCTGCCCGCCGTGCGCCACCGCCTCGTCGACGAGCAGCGCCGCATCGCGCGCCAGCAGAACGAAACCGGGCGTGGCGTCGTAGTAGAAGGCCGCGACATCGGCACGGTCGTCTTTCCCGAGGCCGACGTGAAGGTCTACATGGTCGCCAACCCGGAGGCGCGCGCCGAGCGCCGCCACCGCGAGCTGGTCGCCCAGGGCAAGGCCGTCTCGATCGGGGCCGTCGCCGAAGACATTGCCGAGCGCGACGCCCGCGACGCGACGCGCGCGATGTCGCCGCTGCGGCAGGCCGAGGACGCCGTCGTGCTCGACACGACCGGCCTCGGCATCGACGAGCAGGTCGAGCGCGTCGTCGCCCTCATCCGGGCGCGGCAGCGCGACGCGGCCGTGCCCGCCACACCCTCTTCCTGAAGAAGCCCGACGCGGCCGTCGCACGAGACGCCGACCGCTTCGGGGTATCCCTAACCAAAACCCACGCAACCGGTAGCCTCTCGACCGTCCGAGGCCCCCGCGCCCCCGACGGAGCCGCCGCGCCCTACTACCAATCACATGGCCGAAGAGCTGGACACCAAGAACACGAACGAAGAGCAGGAGACTGTCGAAGAACAGGAGGCTGCCCCGCAGGACACCCCGACGACCCTCGACGAGGTGACACCCGCCGACGAGACCGAAGCCGCACCGGCTGAGGCCGAAGACGAATCGCTCCTCGAAAAAGCCCAAGACATCGTCGAGGACGTGGTGGAAGCCGCGGGCGACGTCGTCGAAGACGTGGCCGAGAAGGCCGGCGAGCTTGCCGGGGAGGCTAAGACGCTCCTCGACGAAGCCGTCGACACCGTCCGAGAGACCGCCGCCGATGCCATCGAGGCCGTCACGGACGCGGCCGAGGACGTCGTCGAGCGCATCACCGGCAGCACCGAAGCCGTCGACCCCGACGCGCCGGTCGCCGTCGAGAGCGCCGACGACCTCGCGCCCGACGCCGGCCGCTTCGGCTACACCGGCGAGATCCAGGGTAACGTCATCTCGCTCGCCGAGCTCGAGGAGTACGAGAACCGCGCCGACCCCGACGAGCCGGAGGTCAAGGACGAGGCGCTCATGGAGCTCTACGAGAAGTCGATGACGAGCGTCACCGAGGGCGAGATCGTCCACGGCCGCGTTGCCTCGATCGGCGAGAAGGAGATCGTGATCGACATCGGGTTCAAGTCGGACGGGATCGTCTCGAAGAGCGAGTTCGACGACGCACTCGAGGTCGGCGAGGAAGTTGATGTCTTCCTGGAGCGCCTCGAAGACCGCCACGGCCAGCTCATCCTCTCCAAGCACAAAGCCGACGACCTCCGCCGCTGGCAGACGATCGAGGAGGCCCACGAGAACGAGGGCATCATCGAGGGGACCATCATCCGCCGCATCAAGGGCGGCATGATCGTCGACCTGCTCGGGGCCGAGGCCTTCCTGCCGGGCTCGCAGATCGACGTCCGCCCCGTGCGCGACTTCGACGCCTACCTCGAGAAGACGATGGAGTTCAAGGTCGTCAAGCTCAACCCGGCCAACGGCAACGTCGTCGTCAGCCACAAGGCGCTCATCGAGAAGGACCTCGAGGCGCAGCGCGACAAGATCCTCGACTCGATGGAGGTCGGGCAGGTGCTCCAGGGCCAGGTCAAGAACATCGTCGACTTCGGCGTCTTCATCGACCTCGGCGGCGTCGACGGGCTCCTCCACATCACCGACCTCTCGTGGGGCCGCGTCGGCCACCCGTCCGAGGTCGTCGAGCTCGACCAGGAGCTGAACGTGGTCGTGCTCAACTACGAGAAGGAGCGCCAGCGCATCTCGCTGGGCCTGAAGCAGCTCCAGCCACACCCGTGGGAGAACATCGAGGAGCGCTTCGGCGAGGGCTCGACCGTCCAGGGCCGCGTCGTCTCGATCACCGACTACGGCGCGTTCGTCGAGCTCGAGAAGGGGATCGAGGGCCTCGTCCACATCTCCGAGATGAGCTACACCGAGCACATCAAGCACCCCACCCAGAAGGTGCAGCTCGGGCAGATGGTCGACGTGAAGATCCTCAACATCGACTCCGAGGACAAGAAGATCTCGCTCGGCATGAAGCAGCTCGAGGCTGACCCGTGGGAGGGCATCCTCGACCGCGTCTCGGTCGGGCAGACGGCCACCGGCATCGTGCGCAACATCACGAGCTTCGGAGCCTTCGTCGAGATCGAGCCCGGGATCGACGGCCTCGTGCACGTCTCGGACCTCTCGTGGACCAAGCGCATCAAGCACCCGTCTGAAGTCGTCAAGAAGGGGCAGGAGCTCGAAGTGCAGGTGCTCGACATCGACGTGGCGCAGCGCCGCCTCTCGCTCGGTCACAAGCAGGTCCAGACCGACCCGTGGCAGCAGTACGCGACGGCCTACGCCGAGGACACGGACACGACGGCGACTGTCACCGAGGTCACGCCGGACGGCCTGCGGATCGAGCTCCCGCTCGAAGCGGCGGGCTTCGTCCCGGCCAGCCACCTGGAGCGCTCCGGCGCGCCCGAGGAGGCCTATGAGGTCGGCGACACGCTCGAGCTCCGCGTCATCCGGCTCGACCGCAACAGCCGCGACATTATCCTCTCGGAGACCGCCCGGCGCATGGCTGCCGAGCGCGCCGAGAAGAACGCCGAGCGCGCCGAGAAGTCGGCCGTCCGGCGCGAGGAGCAGCGCGCCGTGCGCGAGTTCCAGTCGCAGTCGCGCGGCCCGGCCACGATCGGCGAACTCAGCGGTCTCGAAGCGCTCAAGGCCAAGATGGAGGCCGCCGAAGAGGAGGCCGAGGCTGCGGACGCTGAAGAGACCGAAGCCACCGCCGAGGCCGAGGCCGAGGTCACGCCCGAGAACGCCAGCGCCGACACCGACGCGGGCATGATCGAGGGCGAGGCCGGCCAGGCACCCGAGACGCTGGACCAGCCCGCCGACGAAGCCGTCGCCGAGCAGGTCGAGGAGGCCGAAGAAGAAACCGCCGACGAGGAGAAGGAAGGCTGATCCCTCGCCCGGCACGCAGCACAGGGCGGCGATCCAGCACGGGTCGCCGCCCTTTTCTGTTGCCGGTAAGCGCGTGGTCTTTTACGTTCGGCCAACCGCCCTACGCTCATGCGTCTGCACCTCGTCCCCGTTCTTGCCCTGCTTGTCTTCGCCACGGGCTGTAGCTCGTCGCGAACGCTGCCGCTGCCGCCGGAGATAGTTCCCGAGAAAGAGTGGAGCCCAGGCTGATTTCGTGGCCCCGTTCGAGGTACCGGCCGAGGTCGGCAGCGTGGCGGCCCGGCTGCTGTACTGAGGAGTGGGAGGAGTGGAAAGAAAAACCACGAAAGTTGGCGAGGCCGTCGCGCTCCGCGCCGGTGTTTGTTCTCCCCTTTCCCTCCGTTCTCCCCAGTCCTCCCATTCCGTGCCAGCGGCGCACCGGCCGTCGGTATACTCCGTCGGTCCCGTAGCCGATACACTACCGGACGCTTCCATCCGCTGCCGTGTCCTCCGTCTCCGACTCTCGGTCCAACAAGCGCGACATCCTGCAGGCTGTCTACGAGGACAACCTGCACACGGCCACGCCCACCGCGCGGCCCCGGCGCGTGCGCCGTCCGGCCCGGCAGGACCCGGCTCCGCGTTCGGCATGGCGGACCGTCCCGGCGGTGCTCGTCGGGCTCGTCGGGGTGCTGCTGGCGGGACTTTTGGTGCAGGGCCTCCGGCTGGAGCCGCCGGTCCCGCGCGTCCAGACGGCCGTACGCCTCGACGGCTCGCCGCGCCTCAAGCCGGTCGCCGAGCCGGCCGGCCGCCTCGCGGTGCCGAATCCCGGTCGGTTGCCGATTGCCGAACTGTTCAACCTCAAGGTCAACACGATCGTGATCGACCCCGGGCACGGGGGGCGTGACCCGGGTGCCGTCGGCGTAGCGGGGGGGCTGGAGAAAGACATCACGCTCGACGTGGGGCTGCGGCTCCGCGACCGCCTCGCCCGCCGCCACGGTGCCCGTGTTCTAATGACGCGGGAGACCGACGTCGAAGTACCGCTCGGCGAGCGCGTGGCCTTCGCCAACGAGAACGGTGCCGACCTCTTCGTCTCGCTCCACGTCAACTCGATCCCCGACGCGTCCGTCGCACCGCTCGAGACCTACTACTTTGGCCTCCGAGGCGACGACGCGACGCTCCGCCTCGCCCACGGCGAGAACGCGGCGGCGGACTACTCGGTGGCCGAGTTCAACACGATGATCCAGCGGGCTGGGAACACGGTCAAGTTCCAGGAATCGCGCAACCTCGCGCAGTCGGTTCAGACGTCGCTCGTCGAGACCGTCCGCCGGGCGAACGCCGGGGCCAGCGACTGGGGCGTCAAGGCCGGGCCGTTCGTCGTGCTCCTCGGCGTGGAGGCGCCCGCAATCCTCGCCGAGATGGCCGCGATCAGCAACCCCGACGAGGAGGCGCGCCTCGACACCGACGCCCACCGCGAACGCCTCGCCCGCTCGCTCGAAGAAGGCATTGCGGCGTACCTTCAAGCCCGGCCGCTCCTCAACGCACCTACCCCGATCCCCCCCCACGATGGCGAAGAAGACCGCTAAGCCCACCAAGAAATCCACCGCCCCACTTCACATCGGCATCGACCTCGGCACGTCCCGCAGCGCGGTCGTCGCCTCGAACGGCAAGCGCACCTGGGTCGAGAGCTACGTCGCCTGGCCGAAGGACTTCGTCGCCCGGAAGATGCTCGGCGAGGCGATCCTGTTCGGCGAGCACGCGGTCGAGAACCGGCTGTCGGTCGACCTCGTGCGGCCGCTCGAAAACGGCGTCATCCGCGACGGCACCGAGCGCGACGAGGAGGCCGTGCGCGAGCTGATCCACCACCTCATCGAGCAGGTCGAGCCGAAGGACGGGCAGCCGATCCACGCCGCGGTCGGGGTCCCGGCCGAGGCGCTCAAGGTCAACAAGCTCGCCATCCGCGACGCGGTCAAGGCGTACGCCGACGCGCTCATGGTCGTCTCCGAGCCTTTCGCCGTCGCCTA
Source organism: Bacteroidota bacterium (assembly GCA_038746285.1). Lineage (NCBI taxonomy): Bacteria > Pseudomonadati > Bacteroidota > Bacteroidota bacterium. Next base: position 16,717 of record JBCDKT010000023.1, on the reverse strand, counting down.
CGGCCTCGACGCGCTCACGAACGCCCTCGTGATCGACATCGGCGCGGGCACGGTCGACTTCTGCGTCATGCACGGCACGATGCCGACCGAGGAGGACCAGCGCACGCTCACGATGGCGGGCGACTTCGTGGACCGCCAGCTCCACGGGCTCCTCGAAGAGCGCCACCCCGAGGCCAAGTTCTCCGACGTCGCGGTCCGGCACTTCAAGGAGCAGCACGGCTACGTCGGCTCGGAGAACGGCAAGCTCGCCATGACGGCCTCGGTCGGCGGCAAGATCACCGACGTGGACGTGTCGAAGGAACTGCGGGAGGCGTGCGAGGCGATTATCCCGGCCATCGTCGAGACGGCCATCGAACTCGTCGCGCGCTACGAGCCCGACTTCCAGGAGGTGGTCAAGAAAAACATCTTCCTCGCCGGCGGCGGGAGCCAGATCAAGGGCATCGCCGAGGCCGTGGAGGACGGGCTGAAGGAGTACGGCCCCTGCCGCGTCCGCGTCGTGGACGACCCGCTCTTCGCCGGGGCCGAGGGCGCGCTCGCGCTCGCCCAGGACATGCCCGAGGCGTTCTGGGAGGACATGTGAGCGTGACGAGTGAGACGTGATGCGTGAGGGTGCCCGGACGAGGGGTACGCATCAGGCCAACCGGGAGAGCTGAGCTCGTCAGGCCGCTATGCCCCCTCGACGGCGACCTCGCTGATCCAGCCGTCGGACCGGCTCGCGCGGTGCTTGCCCGGCCGGCGCTCCCGGTCCTCGCCGAGCGTCTCGGGGTACTCGACGAAGACGGCGGCCAGGAGTCGCTCGGTCTCGGGAATCCCGAGGTGGCGAAAGAGCGGCGCCGACCCGAGGACGCCGCCGCTGGACCAGTAGGTGCCCATGCCGTGCGCGGTGAGCAGCAGGAGGAGGTTCTGGACCATCGCCGAACTCGCCATCAGGTGCTCCTCGTCGGTCCGCACCTGGGCCGGCTTGGGGTCCTCGACGTGGCCGAACTGCGGGAGCCACGTCACGAGGGCGAGCGCGCCGCACGCCGCCAGCATCCGCGGGATTTTGCTGGACGGGCTCAGGTCGGGGAACCACTCGAAGAGCCGGTGGGCTAGGTGTTGGCACGGCTCGTGCCACAGGACGTGGGCGCGCCACGGCTCGGCCAGGCCGCCGGTGCCGCGAGCGTAGTGAAACGGGGCCCACCCCGCCACGCGCAGCGCCTCCAGCACGACCTGCTGGTTCTGCGCAGCCGCCTCGGCGGAGAACTGGACGGGGGCGTCGGGGTCGCCAAGCACCTTGAACGTCTGGCGCGCCTGGATTGCGGCGGCAACGGCTTTCGGGTCGAACATCAGCGTCTCCTCCGGGTCGGTGCATGCGTGGGGGCCGTGCTCCTACCGGAGAGGGGGTGCTCAGTTCTGACCGAGCGGTATTTAGGCTTCAGGGACGATAGACGATGGGTCGGCTGGCCCGGGCGCGGCCGGCGCTCAGGCGGAGCAGATAGGTCCCGCCCGAGAGCGACGGCGGGTGCCACTCCAGCGCGTGGAACCCGGCGGCCCGAGCCCCGGCCTCCACGCGGTCCACGACTCGGCCCAGCACGTCGTACACCGTCAGCGAGACCTCAGCCGGAGTCCCCAGCGTGAAGTTGAGCGTCGTAGCGGTGCCGAAAGGGTTGGGGTAGGCCGCGTCGATCCGAAGCGGTTGCGGGAGGCGACGGGTGCCCTCCGTGTCCGTCGCCGGAGCGGGCGTAATCATGCGCAGCCGGTCGCGCGGCGCGCCGTACTCGCTGACGAAGAGCGTGTCGCCGGTGACGGAGGCCGCGATGCCGTTAGGCTGGATGAAGGTGGCTTCGCTCGCGGGGCCGTCCTGCTGACCGGTTTCGCCGCTGCCGGCGTACACGCGGCCCGTGCCGTCCGGCTCGAAGACCCACACCTGGCTCGCCCCGAGGTAGGTGGCGTAGAGCCGCCCGCCCGCCCAAATGAGGTGCCCAATCGTAAACGGCTCTAGCGGAGGGAGCGAGGCGAAGAGCGACTGCGTCCCGTCCGGGGCCATCTTGACGATCCGCCCGTCGAAGATGTTGGCCGCGTAGAGGTTGCCCTCGTCGTCGAAGTCCAGCCCAACGGGGGCGCTGAGGAGGCCACTCTCGGAGAAGTCTTCGACGAAGCCGCCGGCGACCTCGGTGATGCTGCGCCCGTTGGCGGTCTGGATGTACCCGAAGTGCGACACGTAGAGATTGCCGTCGGCGTCGGCCACGATGTCGCTTGCGCCGGCCTTGAGGTCGGCGAACCGGCGCACGGTCCCATCGGGGCTGATCTCGCTGACGTAGCTCCGCGTGGCCGAGGTCACGTTGAATTCCGTCGCGTAGTAGGTGCCGCTGGGTGCCTGGGTCAGGTGGATCGGCCCGACAAGCCCCGTCGCGAACACCGAGAGGTCGCCGTCGAGCGTGAGGCGGTAGATGTCGGTGCCGACGAAGCCGCCCGTGGCGAAGAGGGTGCCGTCGCGGTCGACGTAGAGGCCGTCCATCGACTGCGACGAGTCGAAGACGATGCTGCTCACGGTCTGCCCCGCAGCGGGCATCATCGGGACGATGAGCAGGGCGAGCGTGAGCAGGAGCGCGGGGAGTATCGAGGTCAGCATGAGGGTGCGAGCTTAGAGGTTGAGCGAGGTCAGGGGCGGTAGGCGACGGTGCGGGTCGCGTAGGCACCGCCGGCCGTGAGGCGGAGCAGGTACGCGCCTGCCGCGAGCCCGTCCGGCCGCCACGCGACGCTGTGAGTCCCCGCCGGGCGCGGCCCGACCGGCACGCGGTCCACCTCGCGCCCGAGCACGTCGAACACCGTCAGCGTGACTTCGGCCGGCGCGCCGAGCGTGAAGCGCAGCGTGGTGGCGTTGGCGAACGGGTTGGGGTAGCCCGGCGCAAGCTGGAGCCGCTGCGCAGGCGGAGCCGGGCCTTCCGTCGCGGTCGTCGCCGGGACAATCATCCGAATCCTGTCGGTGGGGCCGGCCCCCAACTCGGAGACGAAGAGCGTGTCGCCGGTAACGGAGGCCGTGATGCCGTTCGGCTGATCGAACGTGGCCTCGCTCGCTGGACCGTCGTCCTGCCCTGCGCTCCCGCTGCCGGCGTAGACGCTCCCACTGCCGTCCGGCTCGAACACCCATACCTGGTTCGCCCCGAGATAGGTAGCGTAGAGCCGTCCGCCTGCCCAGACGAGGTGGCCAATCGTGAATGGACTCGTCGGGGGGAGCGAGGCGAACAGCGACTGCGTGCCGTCCGGCGTGACGCGGGTGATCCGCCCGTCGAAGATGTTGGCCACGTAGAGGGTGCCGTCCTCGCTGCGGGCGATCCCGACCGGGCTCGACAGCGTACCGCCCGAAGCGTACGGCTTGGCGAAGCCCTCCGGCTCGATCTCCGCGACCGTCGTGCCGCCGAGCGACGTGGGTGGTCCGTACTCCGTCAGGTAGAGCGTGCCATCGGGTCCGGCCAGGAGGCCGGCCGGACCTGGGCGCGTCGAGGCATAGGGTTCCACCTCGCCGGTCGCGCTGATGCGGCTGACCTCGGCAGCGTTGAAGTTGGTGGCGAAGAGCGTGCCGTCGGGTGCCTGCGCGACCTCGATGGGGCCGTCTAGTCCGTCCGCAATCGCGGTGACGGTGCCGGTCCGGCTGAGGGTGTAGACTGCGGAGCCCCGGAAGCCGGCGGCGGCGTAGAGCGTGCCGTCGATCCCGGTCGAGATGGCGTCCATGCTGGTCGGCGCGTCGAGCGGAAAGCTCGTCACGACCTGGGCTGAGGCAGCGGGGGCGAGAAGAACAAAGAGCGCGAGCGTAAGAAGGCGCATAGGTCAGGTCAGGTTCGGAGGCAGAAGAGTGCCGCGAACTGCAACCTAGCCGGCCTCCTGGCCGACGTCACGTACTTTGGGACAGCGCGGACAGCGCCGGGGCAAGACGGACAGGAGACACACGACCCGGTCCGCCGCGCGCCGTCAGAAGCCGATCTGGAGTACCTCGCGCAGGGCCTCTCGGTAGGTCCTGCTCATTGCCAACTCGGTCCCGTCGCGGAGCACGACGGTGTAGTCGCCGTGCGACGCCGGGTGGAGCGCCGCCACCCGGTCGAGGTTGACAATCGTGGAGCGGTGGATGCGCGGGAACCGGCGCGGGTCGAGGGTGCTTGCGACCTTGCTGAGGCGCTCCCGGATCAGGTGCTCCCGCCCACCGGCTCGGACGAGCACGTAGTTGCCCTCAGCCCGGATCCAGTCTACCTGATCGACCGACACGAGTTCGACGCGGTCGGCGTGCTTGACGGCAAGGCGGTCGAGGTAAGGGCGCGGCGGCTGGACGGCGTCGAGGAGGCTGCCCAGGCGGTCCTGCACCTCGCGGGCTTGTCGGTGCCGGTGCCGCTCTTTGACGTGGGCCAGGGTCGCCGAGAAGCGCGCGTAGTCGTAGGGCTTGAGCAGGTAGTCGGCGGCGTGATGCTCGAACGCCCGGACCGCGTAGTGGTCGAAGGCGGTGGCGAAGACGACGAGCGGGGCCGGGCCGGGCGGGCGCTGCGCGAGCACGTCGAACCCGCTCAGCTCCGGCATCTGCACGTCGAGGAAGAGGACATCCACCGGTCCCTCGGCGAGCACGTCGAGGGCCTCGTACCCATTGGCGCACAGCGCGACGATCTCCACCTCCGCGTCGCGCTCCAGCCACGCGGCCAGCTTGCGCCGCGCCGGCGGCTCGTCGTCGACCACGACCACGCGCAGCCGGGCCTCGAGCGTGCGGTCAGGCATCCGCTGTCTCACTGTCCGGTTCCAGGGCGGGGTGGTCGGCGGCGCAGAGGGCGAACGGCAGCCGGACACAGGCCTGCACGCCTTCGGTGGTGTCGGCGAGGTGCAGGGACGCCGCCTCGCCGTAGCTCTGCTGGAGCCGCGCCCGGGTGTTGGCTAGGCCGATGCCACGCGGCGGGGCCCCGTCGCCCAGCGAGGGCGTCGGGTCGAGTGGGGGACCGGTGTTGATGACGCAGAGAACCGTGTCGTCTCCCTCGCGCTCCGCCCGGACCGTCACGCGGCCCGGCTCAACACGCCGTCCGATGCCGTGGCGCAGCGCGTTCTCGACAAGCGGCTGCAGGATCAGGTAGGGGACTGCCGCCTCCTGCACGTCGTCGCTGACGTCGATCTCGACCGCGAGCCCGTCTTCGAGCCGGTGCTGCTCGATCTGGAGGTAGCGCCGCACAAAATCGACCTCCTCTGCCAGCGGGACCGTCGCGCGGTGGACATGCTCCAGCGTCAGCCGGAGGAAGTCCCCGAGTTCGGCCAGCATGCGGTCGGCCGTCGGCGGGTGGGTCTGGAGCGTGGCCGAGATCGTGTTGAGCGCGTTGAAGAGGAAGTGCGGGTGGAGCTGCATCTTGAGCGCCTGCAACTCCGCCTGCGCGAGCTGGGCTTCGAGCGCCGCCGAGTGCCGCTCCTCGGCGCGGAGCCGCCGGACGTAGTCGCCGGTCAGGGTGAGGGCCACGAGGAGCGCGTAGACGAAGCCGCCCAGCGGAAGCCCGAAGCTGAGCATGCCGACCATCCGCTGGCTGAACTGCTCGCCGAGGGTCAGGGCGAGTGAGCCTCCGAGTGCGGTGACGGCGACGTGGTAGAGGCTGTGGAGCCCGAAGCTGAGGAGGTATACGGCGACCGTCACGAGCGCCGCGAGGAGCAGGTGCAGGCTCCATTTCCACGAGAGCGGCTGCACCGGAAACGCAAACTGCCGCGCGAGCCAAAACACGACGGGTGTCACCGCAGCCCACGCGTTCCAGAAGATCACCTCGGGCACGACCTGGTTGAGCAGGGTCGCCATCCCGAAGCCTTGCCCGGTAGCCGCCAGCCACAGCGCCGACCAGCCGAGGGCCAGCGCGGTGTACGCGGCCGGGAGCCAGAACCGGCGGGAACGGGAGGACGAGGGCATGGGCTGTACCGAAGAGCGCGCGGAAGGGTACTACGACCTCGCCCCTCGGCACAAGGGGATTCGCCAGGCTGCGAGCACCTCGAACCTCTGGCGCGCCTGGATCGCAAGGGCTTCAGTTGGAGTGCTCTGCGGTAGAGCGGAACACGGAGTCCGTCGCCTCGTGTTCCTGGCCTCGCTGGGCGTCAGCATGGCGGGACCCGTACGGTTTTCCCCCATTGCGCGGTTTCGCAGCGGGATCGTATCTAGTGGTTTGTTAAACCCGTTCTAAAGCATGGCTGTTACGATCGGCGTTCCCCGCGAGACGGCTCGGGGCGAGCACCGCGTCGCGCTCACCCCGGACGTGGCGGCGCGGCTCGCCAAAGCCGGCTACACGGTCGCGGTCGAGCGCGGGGCCGGCGCGCGCGCCCACTTCCAGGACGCCGACTACGAGACGGTCGGTGCCCGCACGGTAGGCCGGGACGAGGCGCTCGGGGCCGACCTCGTTGCGACCGTCCGGCCGCCGGAGGACGACCTCGGCGCGCTCCGCTCCGGGGCTGTCCTGATCGGATTTCTCCAGCCGCTCGACCGGCCGGAGCGGGCCGCCCGCCTCGCCGAGCGGGGCGTGACGGCGTTCTCGATGGAACTCGTCCCGCGCATCACGCGCGCCCAGAAGATGGACGCGCTCTCGGCGATGAGTACCGTCGCCGGCTACAAGGCCGTCCTCCTCGCCGCCGACACCCTCCCCAAGTTTTTCCCGCTCCTCACGACCGCCGCCGGCACGATACGACCGGCCCAGGTCCTCGTCCTCGGGGCCGGCGTGACGGGGCTCCAGGCCCTCGCCACGGCGCGGAGGCTCGGCGCGGTGACGAGCGGCTACGACGTGCGGCCCGCTGCCCGCGAGCAGGTCGAGTCCGTCGGGGCTACGTTCGTCGAGCTAGACCTCGACACGGGCGACGCGGAGGACCGGGGCGGCTACGCGAAGGCCCTCGCCGAGGACCAGCAGGCGCAGCAGGTCGAACGCCTCGCCCGCTACGTGGCGAAGGCCGACATCGTGATCTCGACAGCGCTCATCCCCGGCCGGCCCGCGCCGGTCCTCATCACCGAGGCCGGCGTCGAGGGTATGCAGCCCGGCTCGGTCATCGTGGACCTCGCCGCGCCCAACGGCGGCAACTGCGCCGCGACGCAGCCCGACGAGCGGGTCGTCCACGCCGGCGTCCACGTCCTCGGCCCGATGAACCTCCCGGCGTCGATGCCGCTCCACGCGAGCCAGATGTACGCCCGCACGCTCGCCGCCCTCGTTACCGAGTTCACCGAGGACGGCGCGTTCGCACCCGACTTCGACGACGAGATCGCGCAAGGCGCGTGCGTCACCCGCGACGGTGCCGTCGTCCACGAGCGGGTGAAGCCGTTGACTGATTCGCTAAATGGCTGATTTGCTGATTGAATCGCTCCCCTTGCGTCCCTTGACCGCGTACCGCTTCCTGTGACCTCAATCACCCAATCGGCGAATCACCCCATCGCCCAATAGGTACTATGGACATCGCCCTCGTCGTCGTCTTCGTGCTCGCTGCGTTCGTCGGGATGGAGGTCATCTCGAAGGTGCCGGCGACGCTCCACACCCCGCTCATGTCCGGCTCGAACGCCATCAGCGGCATCACGATCGTCGGGGCGCTCGTCGTGGCCGGGATGGTCGGGACGCCGTGGGCGAAGTGGCTCGGCTTCGCCGCGCTCGTCCTGGCAACGACCAACGTCGTCGGTGGCTTCCTCGTCACCGACCGGATGCTGCAGATGTTCAGGAAGAAGGACCGCCCGCCGCCGGCCGCTGGCGGCAAAGCAGCCGCGACCGGCGAGGCCGCCCGCGAACCGGCGCAGGTGTGAACCTCCGACGGTCGTACGGGCGCACGGCCGTGCGCCCCTGCCGCGCACCCACCTCTAATTCTCCGATGAAAGAAACCCTCATCACCGTCGCCTACCTCGTGGCGGCCTCGCTCTTCATCGTCGGGCTGAAGCGGCTCTCGTCGCCGCTCACGGCGCGCGACGGCAACCGGCTCGCCGCGGGCGGGATGCTGCTGGCCGTGGTGGCGACCCTGTTCATGCAGCAGATTCTGAGCCCGGTCGAGATGGTGCTCGGCCTCGTGCTCGGCGGGGCCGCCGGGGTGTGGCTGGCGCGGACGGTTGAGATGACGAAGATGCCGGAGCTGGTGGCGGCGTTCAACGGGTTCGGCGGCGGGGCGTCGGCGCTCGTGGCGGCGGCCGAGGCGGCGCGCTACGCCGAGCAGGTGCCGCTGACGCTGGCGTCAGCGCAGCCGGGCGTCGCCATGACCGAGCCGTTTACGGGGCTGACGGCGTTCACGGTCGCGCTCTCTGTGCTGATCGGTGCGGTGACATTCTCGGGGAGCTTTGTCGCCTTCGGCAAGCTGAGCGGGCGGCTCAGCGGCAACCCGGTCGCGTTCCCCGGCCTCCGGCTCTTCTCTGTCGTCATCGCCCTCGGCGTCGTCGCGGCGACGGTGTGGATCGTGCGAGGCGCGGCGGACTTTCCCGGCTTCAACGACCCCATCGTGTGGGGCCTCGCGGCGCTCGCGGCGCTTGCGCTCCTGCTCGGCATCCTCCTCGTCGTCCCCATCGGCGGGGCCGACATGCCGGTTGTGGTCGCGCTCCTCAACTCGTACTCGGGCCTCGCGGCGAGCGCGGCGGGGTTCGTGCTCGGCAACTACGCGCTGATCGTGAGCGGGGCGCTCGTCGGGGCGAGCGGGCTGATCCTGACGCGGATCATGTGCGAGGCGATGAACCGCTCGCTCGCGAACGTCCTCCTCGGCGGCTTCGGCGGGGGCGACGGCGCGGCGGGCAGCGGCCCCACGGTCTCGGCCGAGGGCCTGAGTGTCCGCGAGACCACGGCCGACGACGCGGCGATCCTGATGAGCTACGCGCAGAAGGTGATCGTCATCCCGGGCTACGGCCTCGCCGTGGCGCAGGCGCAGCACCAAGTCCGCGAGATGGCCGACCTTCTGCAGAAAGAGGGCGTCGAGGTGAAGTACGCCATCCACCCGGTCGCGGGCCGGATGCCGGGCCACATGAACGTCCTCCTCGCCGAAGCCAACGTCCCGTACGATCAGCTCTTCGACATGGACGACGTCAACGCCGACTTCGAGACGACCGACGTGGCGCTCGTCGTGGGTGCCAACGACGTCGTCAACCCGGCGGCGCGGACCGACCCCGGCTCGCCGATCTACGGGATGCCGATCCTGGACGCGGACAAGGCGCAGAACGTGATCGTCCTCAAGCGCTCGATGCGGCCGGGCTACGCGGGCGTGGACAACCTGCTCTTCTACGGCGACAACACGCAGATGCTCTTCGGCGACGCCAAAGACTCGGTCGCCGAGGTGGTCTCTGAACTCAAGACGCTGCAGGCGTAATCGTCCGGGCCTTGCGTTAGTGGACAGAGCGGACTCGTCCGCCCGAATCCGGCTGGGAGATATCTTCAGCCGCTCGGCGTTGGTATTATGCCTCGGGTCGATCCCTGGTGAGTAGCTTTCCCTGCTGCCCCCCTGTGTATCACGAACTGGTCAACGCCATGGCTACGCGCTCCACCTCTACTCCTCCTACGCGTCCCGCATGGCAGCACCCGTTTCTGGCCCCCGGCGTGTTCGCTGCCGTTGCCCTGCTGCTGCTGGTCCTGGGCGAGAGCGGGTACGCGTTTGCGTCGCTGCTCCTCGCGCTCGGCACGCTGCTCTACCTGATGGGGTCCGCGCGGCGCTGGAAAGGAGCCCCGCAGGCCGGCCTGGTCGTGGTGGGGGCCGGCGTCATCATCGCCCTGTCCATCCTCTTCGGCTGAGCTCCGGCAAGGGTCAGTCGCCGAGGCGATTCCAGTCGTCTGACGCTAGGCGAGCGAGGATCGCGTAGCCGCCGGCACCATCGGGCCGGAGCACGTAGGCGACGCCCTGCGGCTCGGGGTAGATCCCGGTCACGGCCTCGAAGGGGTCGTCGTGCCCGACGATGACGGTGTTGACGCCCGCGTCGGGGGCTGCCGTGACGAGCGGCATCACGCGCGCGCGCATCGCCTCGAACTGCTCGTCGGTGTAGTCCTCGGCCGGCTCGAAGTTCAGCGCCGGGTCCTTCTCGTAGCGGCCGAAGGCGAGGTCGGCCGTCTGCCACGCCCGGAAGTACTCGCTGCTGACGACGTCGCCGACCGGGATCTCGAGGTCGCGGAACGCCTGGCCGATTCCTTTGGCCTGGTGCCAGCCGAACTCGCTCAGCACGCGCTGCGTCGAGCCGTCGTTGGGGTCGGCGGTGACCTGGTCGGCGTAGTCCTTCTCGGTCTGGGCGTGCCGGAAGTAGATCACATGGCCTCCGCTGCGAAGCGCGGTCAGGAGAGCCACGTCTTCGACCTGGGTGAACGCGTCGGGCTGCTGGGCCGTGGCGCAGCCGGTCGTGACGGCGAGGAGAAGAGCGAGGGCGAGGAGGGACGAGCGGGAGACGGGCATGGTAGCCTCCGAGAGATCAGGAAGGGAGAGGGGTAGCCCGCAGCGTGGGCCCGCGACCAGAACGTGCAGGCGTGCGCGAGGTTCGCAGGGTCTCCTGCGCTAGCTGGCCTCGAAGGCGAACGGCCGGATGGTAAACGGGGCCGGCGGGCGGCGGTCCTTGACGCGGAGGTGGTCCGCGACGCGGAGGACGCCGGGGAGTGCTCCGAGGTCGCCGAGGACGGCGGCGTGCTGCTCGTGCGTCAGGACGGTGCCGTAGACCGAGACGGTGCCTTCGAAGACGTAGAAGTGCAGGCCCTGGACCGACTCATGCGCCGCGCCGCGCTGCAGGCGCTCGAAGGCGACAAAGACGTGGCCGGCGATCCGGCGGTCCCGCTCCGTCTGCTTCCGGCGTGCGCGCACCGTCGCGAGCAAGGTTCCTACGTCGGGGAGGCGGGGGGCGTCGGACGGGAGAAAGGCGGGGCGTGGCATGAAGGGGGTCGGGCAAAGGGTATGCCGCGCCGTGGGGGAGGCAGCGCGGGGGGCGCAGAAGATAGCCACAGGAGCTGATTCCGTAAATAGCCCCCGAGAAAACGCCGTCTGCCGCCAGACGGTGCCGCCACGGTACCGCCGGAGCGGTTTACCTCTCTACGCGGGTACGTTACCGAAACACCACGCGCGCTCAAAAGCCACCGCCTGCGAGGTCGAGCCGCCCGCGCACGTCGCTCTTCGGCACGTCGAACCGGAGGAGGTCGGCGAGCTGCCCGCTCTTGACGTAGATCGAGAACCCGAACGACCGGAAGGTGCCGAAGGGGATCCAGTTGAAGCTCATCTCCCAGCAGTGGAGGTCGCGCAGGATCGAGAGGTTGGTCGTGGTGATCTCCTTCGCCTCGAAGTCGTAGCCCGAACTGCCGGCGATCTTCCAGGAGTCTGTCAGGCTCAGGTCGAACTGCGTCCCGAGCGAGGCGACGACGCGGTTCTCCTGGTTGGGCACGGCGGTGTCGCTGTAGCTGAAGTTGAGCGAGAGCGACCACGGGATGGCGAAGTCCACGTAGGCCAGGTCGCGGCGCCGGTAGTCGTAGGGGCGCAGGCCGTAGGCCTCGGCGGGGTCGGGGATCAGGTCGGGGTAGACCGGCGTGCGGCGGCGCGGCGTGCTGGGCGTCGCGCCCCGGCGGGCCTGGGCGCGGAACCGCGTGCTCGCGGTGAAATTGAGCGAGAGGAACCGGAGGAAGCCCCCAGTCTCGTCGAACTGCAGCCGGTTGACCTGGCGCCCCTGCGGGCTCAGCGCGTAGGCCGAGTAGCGCGCCCCCAGGGTGAGCGCGAGGGGCCCGACCTGCGAGTTGCCCTGTACTACGACGGGGGCGAGGCGGAGCGAGTCGGCCGCGCGGTTGTAGCTCGACGAGAGCGTGAGGCGGAGCAGCTGCACGGCCCGGCGCTGCACCTCGCCGGTCGAGTCCGTCCGCGCGACCCGCGTCTGGAACGTGTTGCCGAGGCGGAAGGAAAGGCTCTGCGTCTCGCGGGCGCTGATGCCGCTCACGATGGGGTACTCGACGACCTGCCCGGTCGAGTCGGTGTAGCTGCGGAAGTAGTTGAACGGGGCCTTCGCGTAGTCCGGCGAGAACGTGAAGGTGAGGCTCGGCTCGACGATGTGGCGGAACCCGTCGAGCACCCCGACGCGGAGGGGAAACGTCCCGAAGAACCGGCTGTTGGCGCTCAGCCCGCCCCGGACCTGCCGGATGGCGGTGAAGCCGTCCTCCTGCACGCGCTGGATCCGCCCGAGGCTGTCGAGGATCGCGACGCCGTTCGCGTCGACGGGGACGCGCTCTGAGCGTGTGTACCAGTCCTCCTGGTAGTTCACGTTCGGCGTGAGGTTGAGGTTGAAGGGGATCGAGGTGAAGGGGATCCGCGTCAGCGAGAAGGCAGCGCTGACGGGCACGGTGTGCGTCGCTCTTGTCTCGAAACGTTCGGTCTGGCCCGTGGCCCCGACGAAGGCATCGTAGTCGAAGAGGCCGTCGAGCCACGAGACACCGTCGCTCCCGGCGAGCGAGGTGTCGGGCTGGAAGCTGTAGTCGTTGGTGAGCCGGCCGGTGTACGAGTAGCCGATCCGCTCGTACCACCGCTGGTTCTGGGCGCTCGTCCCCTCGCGGCGGAGCGGGAAGCGCTGGGTCTGGGTGAACGAGAGGCTGGGGAAGGTGAGGTCGGCGCGGCCCGTCGTCAGGTTCTGCCGCTGGTTGAGGTCCAGCGAGAGCGAGCGCCCGGTGCGCTGCCACCGCTTGGCGAAGGCGACCGTCGACTGGGTCGTTTGCGTGACGCGGTCGTCGAAGTTCTCGGAGATGGCGCGGAGGTAGCCGGTCGAGGCGAGGTTGACACTGCCGCGCAGGCTCCCAGTGTTGTTGAAGAGCTGCTGGTTGTGCTGCCACGCCACGCGCACGTTCGTCTGCACCGTCGCGCCGGGGTCCTGGCGCTCGCCCCGGCGCAGGCGGGCGTAGGCGAGGTTGAGGTTGCCCCGGAAGGCGTACTGCTTGGCGTAGCGGTACGACGGGTTGATCTCGAAGCTGCCCCGCGTCCAGAGCGCGCCGCTGACGGTGGCGTCCATGTAGTCCGAGATCGCCCAGTACCACCCGAGGTTGCGGAGGTAGAAGCCGAGGTCGGCGTCCTCGCCGTAGGTCGGCGGGAGCGGCCCGCTGCGGCGGCCCTCGGCGGCGGGGAAGAACCCGAACGGCAGCCAGAGCGGCGTCGGGACGCCGAGGATGTAGAGCCGGGCCGGGCCGGTGTAGACCCACTCGCCGTCGACGACCTTGAGGCGGCCCGCCCGGAGGCCGTAGTGCGGGTGCTCGGGGTTGTCGCACGTCGTGTAGGTGGCGTCCCGGGCGAAGGTGACGCGCGGCCCGACCTGCTTGACGACGCCGCCGAGGAGGAAGCCGTCCTGGATCGCCGTGCGCGCCCCGACGATCCGCCCGCGCTGCGACGCGAGGTTGTAGGCCACCTCCCGGCCCGACAGGGTCTCCTCGCCGCGCTCGAAGTACGGCATCCCGACCGGCGCGCCGAGCGAGTCTAGGACCACCCCGGCCGACGAGGGGCCGCGCGCGCGCAACTCCTCGCGCCCGAACACCAGGTCGATCTCGGCGGCCTCCAAGCTCGCCTCCTCGTAGCTCACCTGCGCTTCGCCGAAGAGCGTGCCGAGGTCGCCGTCGCCCGAGGCGTCGCCCGCGTCGGCGAAGAGGATGACGAGCGAGTCCGTCGCCGCGAAGTCGATGGGCTCCTCCAGACCCTCGCCGTCCGGCAGCGGCGGTGTCGGGGTGCGCGGGAACCCGACCTGCGCTGCCGTGACGGGTGCGACTGAGTCCGGCAGCGCCAGGGAGTCCCGAGGTGCTGGCGGTCGCTCAAAGCCGAGCGTGTCGGCCTCCTGCGCGCCCGCCGTGCCCGCGCCGAGCAGCGCCGCCCAAAGCCCCACCGCAAGAAGTCGCCGCGTGCTCACGAGTGCTGGTTGTTCTGACTATTCAGACAACGCGTCCGCCTTCGGACTTCGTACGGAGCGCGGAGGAGTGGGAGGAGTGGGAGGAGTGGGAGGAGTGGGAAGAAAAGCCGAGAAAGGTACCAACGCCCTTGCGCTCTGCGCCGAAGCACCTCCCCATTCCTTCCGTTCCTCCCATCCTGCACCGAAGGTGCTGCCCCACTCACCCACCCTCGGCGGCGGCTTCGAAGGCCAGCCGCGCTGCGCCGAGGATGCCCACCTCGTTGCCCCGCGTCTCGCGCACCAGCTCGAGCCCCTCGGCGAAGCTCGGCATGACGGCCCCCTGCAGCGCCAGGCGCGCCGGGCCGAGGAGGTAGTCGCCCGCCGCCGAGACGCCGCCGCCGACGACGAGTTTGCGGATGTCGAGGAGGTTGACGACCGAGGCGAGGACGCAGCCGAGCTTGTGCCCGGCCCACGCGAGGACTTCGCGCGCCGGCTCGTCGCCCTGCTCGGCGGCCTGGTGGAGCATCTTCGGGGAGAGGCGGCCGAGGTCGCGCCCCGCCCACGCGTGGAGGACGCTGGGACGGGTGTGGAGCTGGTAGCGGGCGTGGTGCGAGAGGTAGTTCAGCCCGAGGTACGCCTCGGCGGCCCCCGCGACGCCGCTCCGGTCGTAGGGCCCCTCGTAGTCGATCGACATGTGCCCGAGTTCGCCCGCGCCGCCGGTCGCGCCCCGGAAGAGCTTGTTCTCGTGGATGATTGCGCCGCCGACGCCCGTGCCGAGCGTCACCATGACGAACGAGTCGAAGTCGCGGCCCGCCCCCCACGAGGCCGAGCCGAGGCCCGCGCAGTTGGCATCGTTCTCGACCACGACCGGCCCGCGGGCAACGTCGGCGAGCGCTTCGCTGAGGTTGACCTCGTCCCAGCCCGAAAAATTGGGCGGCTTGATGAGCGTCGTCTGGTCGAGCGAGACCTTGCCCGGCGCGCCGATCCCAACGCCGCAGATCCGGGACCCGCCCGGGCAATGCTGCGCGACCTGCTCGATGGCCTCGGCGAGGCGGCCGAGGACGTGGTCCGCGCCCTGCTTCGCCTGGGTGCGCACGCGGGCATCGCAGAGGATCGCCCCGTCCGCGTCGACGAGGCCCGCCTTGATGTTCGTACCGCCGAAGTCTATCCCGACAGCGACCTGCTTTGACATGGGAGGAGGGTAGAGGATGGAGGGTGGAGGGTGGAAGATAGAGAACGGAAGCGCGCTCGCGTTCCGTCCTCTGCCCGCTATTCTCTATCCTCCGACTCTTTAACCGGGTAGACCGTCTCGCCGGGACGTCGCATCCCGTACTGCTCGCGGGCTACCTGCTCGACCACCTCGTCCGACAGTCCCGCGTCGAGGTCGCGCTCGAGTGCGCGGTTGGCCTCCTGGAGCCGGGTGTTCTCCGCTGCGAGTGCCTGCGCCTCGGCGTAGTACCGCACGCGCTGGACGAGGCTGTGGCTGTCGAAGAACGCAAACCACACCGCCGCCACGGCGAGGCCGAGCAGCAGCAGCCCGCGCCGAAAGCGCGAGCCCGAAGCAGTCTGGCGGCGGCTCATCTCGGAGTGTCGATTTGTGGATGTCGAATGCCGAGTGGGTGCTGACCGACAACCCGTCGCTCGGCGTTCGGCGCTAAAATAGGAATGCCGCCGGGCCGGGGTAGACGGCGGCCTCGTCGAGCGCCTCCTCGATGCGGAGGAGCTGGTTGTACTTCGCCGTCCGGTCGCTCCGGCTGGCCGAGCCGGTCTTGATCTGGCCCGTGCCGGCGGCCACGGCGAGGTCGGCGATCGTCGTGTCCTCGGTCTCGCCGGAGCGGTGCGAGGCGATCGCGGTGTAGCCGTGCCGGTGGGCGAGGTCGATGGCGTCGAGCGTCTCGGTGAGCGTGCCGATCTGGTTCAGCTTGATGAGGATCGAGTTGGCTGCGCCCTCGTCGAAGCCGCGCGCGAGGCGCTCGGTGCTGGTCACGAAGAGGTCGTCGCCGACGAGTTGGACGCGGTCGCCGACGGCCTCGGTGAGGTGCGTCCAGCCTGACCAGTCGTTCTCGTCCATCGCGTCCTCGATGGAGATGATCGGGTACTCCTCGACCCACCCGGCCCAGTAGTCGACCATCTCCTCGCTCGTCAGCCTGCGGTCGGGGTCACTCTTGTAGAAGACGTAGTGGCCCCCGCCACCCTCGGCGGGCTCGTACATCTCCGCCGCCGCCGGGTCGAGGGCGATGAAGAGGTCGTCGCCTGCGGCGTAGCCTGCCTGCTCGACAGCTTCGAGGATGACCTCAATGGCTTCCTCGTTCGAGCGGAGGTCCGGGGCGAAGCCGCCCTCGTCGCCGACGGCCGTGTTGTAGCCTTTGGCGCGGAGGACGTGCTTGAGGTGGTGGAACGTCTCGGTCCCCATCCGCAGCGCGTCCGAGAACGTCGCCGCCCCGACGGGTGCGATCATGAACTCCTGCATGTCCACGTTGTTGTCGGCGTGACGTCCGCCGTTGAGGATGTTCATCAGCGGGACTGGGAGCGTGCGCGCCGTCGGGCCGCCGAGGTAGGCGTAGAGCGGGAGCCCGGCCGTCGCCGCAGCCGCCTTCGCCGCCGCGAGCGAGACCCCGAGGATGGCGTTCGCGCCGAGGGTGCTCTTGTTCGGCGTCCCGTCGATCTCGATCATCCGGTGGTCGAGGTGCGCCTGCTCGAAGACGCTCATGCCTTCGAGCGCGGGCCCGACCGTGTCGATCACGTTGTCGACCGCGTCGAGGACGCCCTTGCCGAGGTAGGCATCGTCGTCGCCGTCGCGGAGTTCGACGGCTTCGTGCTCGCCGGTGGAGGCCCCGCTCGGGACGGCGGCGCGGCCGAGCACGCCCTCGTTCGTGATGACGTCGACCTCGACGGTGGGGTTGCCCCGGCTGTCGAGGATCTGGCGGGCGA